>QMMB01000464.1 GCA_003647035.1 Deltaproteobacteria bacterium
AGATGCTGCAGCGCTTGTTCATCCAACCCCGGGACCGGGCGTTCGTTCTCGGCCGCATACTTCCGAAGGAAAGAAGAAGCCAGTAGAGGAATGTCGCTCCGGCGTACGCGAAGCGGGGGTACGTCGAGTTGGACGACCTTCAGTCGGTAGAAGAGGTCCTCACGGAACCGGCCATCCTCCACGCGCTGCGTCAGCTCGCGGTTCGTGGCTGCGACCACTCGAACATCGACCTTCAACGTTTCGTTGCCGCCGACCCGTTCGAACTCCCGCTCTTGTAGGAAGCGAAGGAGTTTGATCTGGACGCTCATCGGGATCTCGCTCACCTCGTCGAGAAAGAGCGTGCCCCCGTCAGCTTGCTTGAAGCGCCCCTCACGTCGCGTTACGGCGCCGGTGAACGAGCCACGCTCGTGCCCAAACAGCTCGGACTCGAGCAGGGTCTCGCTCAAGGAAGCGCAGTTCAAGCGAATGAACGGCTTGTCCTTTCGCGCAGAGTTCTGGTGAATCGCCGCCGCGATGAGTTCCTTGCCGGTCCCTGTTTCGCCGTGAATGAGCACTGTGGCGCGGCTCCGTGCGACCTGCGCGACGTTCTTCATCAGTCGTTGCATGGAAGGGTGCTGGCCCAGGATGTTCCCGAACTGGAATCGATCGTCCACGCGCTGACGGAGTTGGGCCGCCTCGCGGGACAGCCGCGTTCGTTCTAGCGCCCGGTCCACGATGGCGATGACCGCGTCCAGTTCGAGCGGCTTGGTCAGGTAGCTCTCCGCCCCGAGCTTGATGGCCTGGACTGCGGTATCAATCGTTGCGAACGCGGTCATCACGATGAACGACGTGTGGGACGACATCGGGCGCCCGTGTTCGATCAACGCCAAGCCGTCCATTCCGGGCATCTTTAGATCCGTCAGAACCACGTCGGGGTCGACCTGTTCTATCTGCAGGAGGGCCGTGCGTCCATCGGCGGCGGTGCTCACGGAGTAGCCAGCATCGTCCATGAGTTCCGCGAGCGCGTTCCTCGCGTTCGCCTCGTCATCGACGATGAGCACATGGCCCTTGGATCCGTCTCTCTTCGTTTTGGGAAACTCGGATGCGATATCTGTAGCAGTCATTGCCATTTCACTTTGTAGCTGTCGTGCCAACCATGGGCACTCGGGTTTGTAGGCCGCGCGCGGCGGCGAGCCCCTTGTACTCCGCGAAGGAAGCGCGAAGGTCTTCGACGAATTCGTGCACGTCTGGGAAGGACTCCCAGTCCGCATTGAACCCCCAGTGCATCTGCCCGTTGTAGCTGAAGAGCGCGATGCCGAGGTTCTGGTTCTGCATCAGCGGAACCATTGGATAAATGGCCTGCATCTGTGCGCCGAGCATGTACAGTGGGAATGGCGGACCTGGCACGTTGGTGATGATGAGGTTGTACGTGCGCAGCCGCATGGCAGCTCGGTAGAGCTCCGACACCAGACGTTTGGTCGTGAGGTCGGCGACGTCTTCGATGAGCTCTGTCCCACCGGTTTGGTTCGATTCTTTCTTCAACCGTGTCGTCACCTGAATGACCTTTTTCAGTCGTTCCACAGGATCGCGTTCGGTCACGGGGAGGTCCGCGAGCAGCATGGCTACGTGGTTGCCGACGGACAGGCCGCCGGCTTTTCTGGTGTTGACGGGCAGAACCGTGCGGAATCGTTCCATCGAGTCGACGTCCGAGCCCCTGCGCTGAAGGAAGCGTCGCACCGCGCCAGTCGTGGCAGCGACCACCACGTCGTTGATCGTGCCGCCGAGCGACTCCTTGATCGCCTTGACTTCGTCGAGCTCGAAGGAGGTCCAGTCGAACCGGCGGTAGGGGCTGATGTCGTTCTCCGTAAAAGGCGTTCTCGGAGCTGGCTTCATCCCCGAGCGAAGCACGCTCGCCAAGCCCTGGAAGTTCTCCCGGATGCGCGGCATGAAGTGGCTGAGCTTCCGAAGGCCATCGATACGGTGGTTCGTTTCGTTCAGGACGAGCTGCGCGCGACTCGGTGCCGGGCGTGCCTGCCATTTGCGGGGCTCTCGTTCCGCAGCGTCGCGGCTCACTTGCAGCAGGGCTTCGAGGAGTTGGACGCCCGCGACACCGTCGACCATGCAGTGATGCACCTTGATGATGAGTGCGAAGGTCTCGTTCTCGACGCCTTCAACAACCCAGAACTCCCACAGTGGCCGGCTCCGATCGAGGTGCTGGGAGAACAGCCTACCGACCAACCGCTTGAGGGAGCGCTCGTCGCCAGGAAGCGGAAGCCGCGTGTGGCGCAGGTGAAAGCGCATGTCGAAACGCTCGTCGTCGACCCAGACTGGATGCCCGAACGCAGGTATCCACTCCACCCGTTGTCGGTAGCGGGGAATCGAATCCAACGCCGCCTCGGTGTATCTCGAGAGGCGTTCAATATCGAAGCCTCCGTGCTCGAGCATTAGAGGCTTCGCGTCAAAAATGAGCGCCGCGCCCACGTGCATCGGGGCGGACTTGCTCTCCACGTCGAGGAAGGTCGCGTCGAGCGCGCTCAGACGTTCGTAAAATGTGTCCGGCATGGTGCTGCGACTGCAAGCAAAATGTGAGCCCAACGACATTGCGGCCAATCACTAGATAGTTGAGGCAAAAGAGCCTTCGTCGACGCAAAATCTGCGGACGGCGTTTCAGGAGATGCAGAATATGCGTTTTTTGCCCTACTGACCAGCCCTCGCGTGGCTAGCTCTCGAGGATCGCTTCGAGCCGCTTCCGGTTCTCCTGCACCGGCCGAGAGGTGTCCAGCCGAAGGTGCCGGGAGGGGGGGAGCTCATCGATGGGTTCGAAGTGCTTTTCGAACTCGTCGAGCAAGCTCGTCCGGGCGTCGCTCTCATGCGCGCCGGCGCTTTCGCGCTTGGCGAGACGCTCCCGAATGAGCTCGCGAGGGGCCCTACACTCGATGAGCAGAAACGGGACTCCGTGCCGGTGCGCCAAGCGCTGGGCGGCGTCCCGCATCGCCGCGGTGCGAAAGGAGGCGTCGAGCACGATGGGGCGCCCCGACGAGAGCACGATGTCTGCACGCCGCCAAAGCTCCTCGTAGACCGCCTCGGTGGAGCTTGGCGAGTAGGCTCCCGCCCATGCTTCGCTTCGCATCGATTCGGTTGGCCGGTGGCCCTCGAGGAGTTTCCGCGTCCGGTCAGAGCTCAGCAGGGGAGCCGCGAGTAACTCCGCCACCGTCGCTGCAGCGTTGCTCTTTACACTCGCAATGAT
>QMMB01000465.1 GCA_003647035.1 Deltaproteobacteria bacterium
AAACGCGGGACGATGGATGCATCGCGCCTGGGAGTCTTGGTGCTCGACGAAGCGGACGAAATGCTGTCGATGGGGTTTGCCAAGGAGCTCCACGCCATCATCGAAAGGCTGCCAGACAAGCGTCAAACTCTGCTGTTTTCTGCGACGGTCGACCGTGCCGTCAAGCGCGTCGCTGAAAAATACATGACCGACCCGCAGTTCCTGGGGCTCTCAGGCGACCACGTGGGCGCCCTCGGAGTCGAGCACTTCGTCTACATGGTCAGCGGCGTCGGACGCGTCGCGAACCTGATTACGGTTCTCGAAACCGAAGACCCGGAAAGCGCGCTCATCTTCTGCAACACCAAAGCCGAAACCGAAGAGGTCTCGGCGGCGCTGCAGCGTGCGGGCTTCAATGCAGAATGGCTGAACGGCGACCGACCTCAACGCGAACGCGAGGAAGTCCTCGCGCGTGTGCGCCGCGAAGAGATTCGGTTCTTGGTCGCGACGGACGTCGCGGCGCGCGGCATCGACGTGTCTCACCTCACCCACGTCATCAACTTCTCGCTACCGGCCAACGTCGAGCAATACGTGCACCGCACCGGGAGGACCGGACGCGCGGGACGAACGGGCACGGCGATCACCTTGGTTGGACCCACCGAGCTCGGGATCCTCTACTACCTGCGACTGCAGTACCGGATCTTCCCTGTAGAGCGAACACTCCCAAGCGAGGGCGAGCAACGCACCCGGCAGGAGGCCGACCGAATCGCGATGATCGAAGCGGCCTACCCAAAGGCTCCGAAGGAGCAAGATCTCGCATTGGTTCGGCGGTTCATGACCCACGCCAACGCCGAGGGGATGCTCGCGGGCTTGCTGGGCGCGTTCTTCGGGACCGAGACGGAAGACGTCGACAAGGTCGCGGCCTCCCGGCGACGGCGTGGCAAACAGCACGTCGACGACCACAGCAAGGGAAATGGCCAGGACGCCGGGGCCGAGGAGCGGGAGGAGCTGCCGACGGCAACGTTGTATGTAAACGTAGGTCGGCGCGACGAGCTCAAGGCTTCCGAGCTGGGTCGTCTCCTGCGTGACCGCACGGGCCTGAAGCGTAGGGAAATCGGGCGCATACGGGTGCGCGACAAGCACGCTCTGGTCGATGTCCCGGAGGACCGAGCCCAAGAGGTCATCGAATCGATGGCGGGCGCGATGCTGCGGGATCGCGAGCTCGAGCTCGAGCTGGCGAAGGGCGAGTAGCCCCCAAATTTGGGACTGCACCCCCCTTCGTCTATCTTGAACTCGATAGATGCCGGAGGGAACTGCGTCAACGAGGCCAGAGCTTTCAGGGTTACACCCGGGAGCTGTGGTTGGGGGGAGATTCGAGGTCATCGATCAGATCGATGAGGACGCGCAGGCGGTCGTGTGGTCGGCGAAAGACCAACAGACCAAGCGCGCCATTCTCGTTCGCGTCATCCGTGGGGAGCTCGTGTCCTCAAGTGCGGCACCGGAGTTTCGAGAAGCTTGCCGAACGGCGGCAACCCTTTCGCATCGCAACATCGCGCGCGTTTTCGGTGTCGGCCGAACGCCCCGGGGTGAGCACTTCATCGCGGGCGAGTGGATCGACGGGACGCGCCTCTCGGAGTTCACCAAGGAGCGTGCCCGAGACGGCGAGCCCATGTCGCTCCGGGGTATCTACAACGTCGTAGCGCATCTATGCAGCGCGCTCGCCTACGCTCACGAAAAGGGGCCGCACGGCACGCTTCGCCCGAGCGTGGTTTGGATCACGCGCGGTGGAAGAGTCAAAATCCGAGATTTCGGGGTGGGACAGGTACTCCTCGGGTCCGGAGGAACGGAAGCCTTCCATGCCTCCGATCACGCCTGCTTGGCGCCCGAGGTGAAGCGCGGCGAGCCCGCGACGCCGCGGAGCGATGTTTTCGGGATCGGGGCCATCCTGTACGAACTCCTGACTGCGCGCTCGCCCGGGACCAATTTCGTGGCGCCGTCGCACGCTCGCGATGACATTCCGGCGGAGATAGACGGCATCTTGTTTCAATGCTTGGCGCCGGACCCCAAAGATCGCTTTGATACGCCGGAGGCAGTGCGCAACGCCCTGCTGCCATTCATCACACAGGCCAACTCGTTGCCTCCTCCCGCAAATGGGAACGCCAGCGTCGACATCGACCTGGGCTCGGTATTGCCTCCCGCCGACCTCGAAATTCCGGGCATCGCAATCCCAGAGATCCCTATCGCGCCACCGCCGGCGCCCAAGCGCGGCCTCATGAGCATGATCAATCAGCTCTCGGCCGACACGAAGCAGCGCTGGATGGTCGCGCAAGACAAGATGGACCACGGGCCCTTCAATGCCCGCGAGCTCATCGAACGCCTCAACATCGGCGGCTTCTCTGGCAACGATCAGACCTTGAATACCGATACGGGCGAGCGCAAACCCCTTCGTGAGTGGCCTCAGTTCCGCGAGTTCATCCTGCAGCGGGAGCACCAAGACACCACCGAGGCCGAACAAGCGGCGCGCGTGAACGCCCACCGATCCGAGAAGCGCTCTTCTGCGGTGAAGTGGTTCATCGCGGCGTCACTCATCGGCCTTGTGGTGATTTCAGTCGGCGGGTTCGTACTGTCCCGCTCAAGCGGGGTGCGAGAGTTGGCGTCGACCCAGCTGGACGATCTCTTCAAGCTCGGAAAGATCACCACCGGCGAAGCCGGGCTGCTCCCGGACCAACCGGTGAAACGGCGCAGGCGAGGCTCCAACGGGGCCCCCGCACCGCAGCGCAGTGCTGGCTTCGCGAGCTACAACGAAGCGATGAGCCGGCCGATGGAACTCGGCGACGTGTCCCAAGGCGGAGGCGAAGGCCGACTCACAGGGGGCCAGGTCGCCGCCATCATGAACCGCAACCTAAACCGCTTCTACAGCAAGTGCGTCGTCCCCGAAGTGAAGACTGGCGGCAAGCCCGGCACCGTCAAGGTCGACCTCGCTATCGCCGGCAACGGCTCGATCATGGGCGCCACAGTCCACGGCGGCAGCAGCAGCTTCCAAGGCTGCATGGGCCAACAAATCAAACCCGTCCGCTTCCCAACCTTCGGAGCCCCCCGAATGGCCGCGCGCTATTCCTTCACCGTAAACTGAGCGTCGCGCTCCATCGCGCCCCGGCTCTTACGCCTGGAGTGCTGCTGCGCCTGCTGGGCCCTCTGCGACGGTGTCTCGGTCGGCTGCCTTTTCGGTGGCGTCCCCCGGGTCCTC
>QMMB01000466.1 GCA_003647035.1 Deltaproteobacteria bacterium
CCCCGGCGACCTCGCGCATGCCGCCGCGCGCGCCTACTTCGGCCATGCGCCGAGCGTCCGGCCCACCGAGTCGATTCCCGCCCTGCTCGAAGCCGTGCTGCACGCGCACGCGACCTCCGGCGTGCCTCCACTCGAAACGTCGAGCGACGGCGCGATCACGGCAACCTTGAAGGGCCTCGTTGCTACCGATGTCAGACTCTGCGCCGAACGCATCGCGCCATTGCGCTATCAGCTCCTCTCTCAGTCGGGTGACCAAACGGAGGTGGTCAAGATCTACGGCACAGCGCCTGCCATCGCCGCGTGCGAACGCCAGCTGCGCTCACGCTACCCGGACGCCATCCTGGTCGACGTGCAATCGGGACAAGCCGCCGCTCATTTCGCAATTGGAGACGACCAGTCGGCCGCGCTCGGCTCCGCTCTTCTCAAAGAACTGTTCGGCTTGAAGCTGATCGACGACCGCCTCGAAGACGATTCTGACGTCGTCATCCGCTTCGGCGTGGTCGGCAACCGACTCCCATCACGCACCGGTCAAGACCGCACGGTCCTCGCCATCGCTCCCGGCGATGAACCGGGCGCGCTCCACCGCGCGCTGCAACCGTTGGCCGACCGCAAGATCAACCTCACCCGCGTCGAATCGAGGCCTTCGACCGGCACCCAATGGCAACACGTGTTTTTCCTCGAAATGGACGGCCACATCACGGACCGGGCGATCCTTACGGCGGTGGAGGAGCTGCGCCGCATCACACGTTATGCCAAGGTGCTCGGAAGCTACCCTCGACCGAGCTGACCGAGCCCCATGAGCGATCTCGCCGCACCCCACATTCTCGCGCTGACGGCGTACGAGCCAGGCAAGCCTGAAGAAGAACTGACGCGCGAGCTCGGCATCGACGACGTGGTGAAGCTCGCTTCGAACGAAAACCCGTACGGCCCTTCACCGAAGTGCATCGAGGCGATCTCGGGCGCCACGCTCGCCTTGCACCGCTACCCGGACCCGCAGGGCCATGCCCTTCGCCAGGCCCTCGCCGGCCATCACGACGTCCCGATAGAAGAGCTGTGTCTTGGCAACGGGTCCAACGAGCTGATCGACCTGATCTGCCGTGTGACGGCGAGCCGCGGCGAGCATGCGGTCTTTGGCCACCCGTCGTTTCCCTGTTACCGCATCGCCTCGGTGGCGCAGGAGCTCGACTTCACGGCGGTCCCGCTGCGCGACCATCTCCATTGGAACGTGGACGACTTGCTCGGTGCGGTCACCCCAAAGACGAAACTGCTCTTCATCTCCAACCCCAACAACCCGACTGGCAGCTACATCGCGAGGGGCGAGCTAGAGCGGCTCCTGCGCGCGCTCCCCGAACGGGTGCTCGCGGTCGTCGACGAAGCCTATTTCGAGTACGTCGACGCCGAAGACTTCGCTCCTGCCACCGAGCTGCGGAACGCGCGCGCACGCTTGGCCATCCTGCGAACCTTCTCGAAAGCCTACGGACTCGCCGCACTTCGCGTCGGGTACGTGATCGGCACCCCGGAGCTCATCACCGCCCTCAACCGATTGCGCGCGCCGTTCAACGTCGGCACGGCGGGCCAAGTCGCGGCACAGGCTGCGCTCGCCGACGAGGCCCACCTCCGAACCGGCGTCGAAGCGACGGTGCGAGAGCGCCACAAGCTCGCAGACGCCCTCGAGACCGCGGGGCTCCACGTAGCGCCGAGGAGCCAGGCCAACTTCGTCCTAGTCGACCTGCGACGCCCGGGCAGGGCTGTCTACGAGGCGCTGCTCCACGAAGGAGTCATCGTGCGCCCCATGCCCGCGCCGCTCGAGTCGTCGATCCGCGTGACAGTTGGCAAGCCAGAGGAGAACGAGCGCTTTCTCCGTTCGCTCGAGCGCGTGCTAAGGCAATCGCGTGTCTAGCGCGCCCAAGAAGAGATACCGCGTTCGTCCATCGGGGCCGTTGGTCGGCAGCGTTCGGGTGCCGGGCGACAAATCGATCGGCCACCGGAGCCTGATCTTCGCTGCGCTCGGGCGCGGCGTGTCCCGCATCACCGGGCTCTCCGAGGGGCTCGACAATGCAGCGACCCGCCAGGCCTTCCACTCGATGGGTGTCGCGGTCGAAGCCGCCGACGCGGCCACCACCGTTCACGGGGTCGGCCTACGCGGCCTCCAGATGCCCACCGACATCGTCGACTGCGGCAACTCGGGAACCACGATGCGATTGCTCGCCGGTTTGTTGAGCGGGCAGCGATTCGGGACCCGCATGACGGGCGACGACTCGCTCACGCGCCGCCCGATGGGACGGGTGATCAAGCCACTGCGGGCGAGGGGCGCGCACATCGCGGGAACCGCAGGCGCCAAGCCCGACGAGGTCTATCCCCCGATTTCAATTGCGCCCTTGGTCGACGGCGAATCGCTCCGGGGCATCGAATATTCGATGCCGATCGCCAGCGCCCAGGTGAAAAGCGCCCTCCTACTGAGCGGCCTCTACGCATCGGGCCGAACCGCCATCGAAGAGCCCGTGCTCTCGCGCGACCACACCGAGCGCATGATGCTGGCACTGGGCGTTCCGCTACAAACCGCTGGGGCGTCCGTCGTGCTCGACCCGAGCGGTGACTGGGCCCGGGGCTGGGAGCCCTTCGAATGGCACGTCCCCGGCGACCCCTCGAGCGCGGCGTTCCCGCTGCTGGCCGCCGCGATGATCCCCGGCAGCCGGGTCAGCGTAGAGGACGTGTGCGTCAATCCGACCCGGACCGGTCTCTTCGATTGGCTGCGTTTACTCGGCGTGAACATCTCTGTGCGGCCGAGCGGCCACGGCGCCGGTGACGAACCGATGGCGCAAGTCGCCGTCGAGCACAGCACCGTTCGCGGCTCCGTCGCCGGCGGCGAGTTGATCGTTCGCATGATCGACGAGATCCCCGCGGTCTGCGCATTGGCTGCGGTCTCTACAGGGCGTACCGAAATCCGCGACGCCGCAGAGCTTCGCGTCAAAGAGAGCGACCGGATCGCTACCATGGCCCAGGTCCTCGGCGCATTTGGCGTTCCGTGCGAGGAACTCCCCGACGGATTGATCATCACGGGAGGCGCTCCCCTGCGCGGCGCTGAAATCGAGAGTCGTGGGGACCACCGAATCGCGATGGCCGCCACGCTGCTTGGCTTGTTGGCGCAAGGCGAGTCTTTGATCGACGGTGCCGAGGCGGTCGACACCAGCTTCCCTGGGTTTGTCGCGCTGCTGCG
>QMMB01000467.1 GCA_003647035.1 Deltaproteobacteria bacterium
CAAGGCCGTCCGCTCTTGAGGTCGGTCGGCCGAGCAAAGGCGCGCGTCGAGAACAAGCGGTTCTTGCCCCCGTCGCCCCAAGTCAGCAGTACGAACCCGGAGTCGTGGAACAATTTTTCGAAGCGACGACGAAGCTCCTTCCGAACACGGTAGAGCTGCTCGATTTCGGTGATCAATCCAGGCGCGGTCAGAACTAGGATGGGGCGCACCACCATGCCCAAGCCGGTGGTGGTGATCCCTGCGGCGTCGATCTGCCCCGCGCGAATCTTGCGGATGAAGTCGCGCTCATCGCCTTGGCTGCCGCCCGAATAAAATCGAAGCTCAGCCCGGCCCTGCGTCTCCTTCTTGAACGTGCGGCCCCACGCTTTGAGGATCTTGCCGAACGCCGAGCTTGGAGGCGCAAGAGACGCGTACCGAATCACGATGGGCCCGTCGGCGGCCGCTTTGGAGGCGGGGCTCCCGGGTAGAAGAAGAGTTGCCGTCGCGAGGGCGACGATCAGCCAATGCTTCCAAGTGCTCACAGCGGTTCCCCTTACTACAAGCCGAGGGCAGGGACCAAGCGCCGCCTGAGGAACTGGCGGAGCTCCTCTTCGGTGCGGCGTGGCTCGGGGGTTGCCAGCAGGGAGAGGCTCATTCGGAGCATGAATTCCATCGATTCGGCGGCCTCTTCCTCATCCCAGCCTGCGGCATCGATGATCTCTGCCAACGCGACCCGGGTAAACATGATCGAGGCGGGCTGCGTGAAGCCTTGCAAGACGGTGGCGTCGAAGGCGGCCGGCTTCCAAACCTGCCGAAGGACTGGATTCTCTTCGATGGCCTGGAGCGTGAATAAGGTTGCCGCCACGGCCTTCTCACCGGGGTCCGCAAAGGCCCGAATGTGCTCTTGAACCTCGTTCGCCAGGCGGAGTCCCGCTTGCAGCAGCACGGACCGGATGAGCTCATCGCGGTCTTTGAAATAGCGATAGACCGTCGGCCGGCTCACTCCCGCTTCGAGTGCCACATGCGCGATTCCCGTCCCCACGATGCCGTCGCGCGCCACGCAAACGGCCGCGACCTCGAGGAGCCGCCCGCGGGCGGCCGTTCGATGAGGCGGGTCCCCGTCCCAGGCCTCACGCTGTTTGCCAGGGGGCTCTTCGTCGACGCTGCTGTGAGTCATGAATTCCTGCCGGACGACCCGGCACCCTCTCCGGGTCCGACGTTCATCATAGTTCAATCTTTTCCCCGCGAGGGGCGGTTACAACGCTTTACATATGCACGGGGTGGACACGCTCCGCGCAAGCAAGTCGCAGACAAACTCACCCTTGTGAGGTGGCTTACGTGAGAGGTGGTTTCGGGCCTATTGGGTGCTCCATGGCTTGCTTCACTGTAAAACTTCCGTGATTCTGTTTAACAGGAGGCCCTCATGGCTTATCGGTGGCTTGGAGTGCTCGCCCTCACGGCGGCATGCTCATTTGGTTGCGAAAATACTGGATCTGGCGGTCCGCCTTTCGAGGGCGCCGGCGGCGTGGGCGGTGTCGGCGGTTTCGGCGGTGACGGAGGTGCTGGCGGTGTAGGTGGCATGGCAGGTGTCGGCGGGTCTCAAGTCTCGTGCACGACGAGCGTTCTTTGTCGCTCGTGCCCGTCAGAAGCATTCTGCGACACGAACGACGACTGTTCGGTCGGCTCGGTTTGTATCGAGTCGGGATGCAGCAGCGCGGAGGGTTCAGCGATCAAGCAATGTGTCTTTGCGGGCGGCGGCGCCTGCAACACCACGGCGGACTGTCCGGCGGGGCGCGATTGCATGGAAGTTCCGGATGAAGGCAATCGCTGTGTCAAAGTCACCCCCGGCTGCGACACGCGGTTCGACTGTGTGCCCGGCTTCTCTTGCGAGGCGGGGAACTGTGTCGACCGCCGCGTCCCCTGTGAGCATGATCCGGACTGCCCCAAGAACCACACCTGCTTCGGTGCGACGAGCTCGAGCTTCTGCGTGCGCATCCAACGAGATTGCCTCGAGGAGTTCGACTGCATAGGCCTCGCCCCGCGCTGTGAGGACATCGACGGCGATGGGAACAAAGAATGCGCGGGCGTGTTCGATCCGAATCAGCCATCGCCGTCTGCATGCGTGAACTCGGACTGCGCCGATCCCTCAGCACCCGTCTGCGAGACAGCGGCCACTGGCAGCGCGACACAGTGCGGACAGTACGGACTCTGCCTCGATGACACGGACTGCGCCGCGGGTTTCAGTTGTGTCGGGCTTTGGCCAGATGGACGCAAGGAATGCGTGCCGAGCGGCGGCAGCTGCTCCAGCTTCAGCGACTGCCCGGTTCAGCAGACTTGCGCTGCGCCACGTGAGGGCGGCGCGCCCAGTTGCCAGGTGGGATACCAACCATGAGCAAGATCGACGACACCAAGTCCATCGCGGCCAAGAAGCTGGGCATCGCGAGATCAGCGATCGCATGCATGCTGCTCGCGCTCGTTTTCGGCTGCGGCGATCCCGGAACGGCCCGAGTATACATCGGACCAGGAACGGGCGGCTCCGGTGGTTCGGGCGGCGCTTCGGGCACCGGGGGTATGGGCGGCATCGGCGGCACGGGGGCCACGGGCGGGACCGGCGGAATTAGCGGTAGCGGCGGAGCCGCGGGCACTGGAGGAACGGGAAGCACCGGGGGCACGGGCGGTACCGGAGGTGTCGCCACCACGTCGATTTGTCTAACCCCTCTTGATGCGGACTTCTGTGAGACGTCTGGCAGCTGTTGCGAGACTGACATCGACTGCGCGTTTTCCGGCTACGTTTGCGTCGCCTCAGGGTGCGAGACTCCCGCGGGCGCGCCGATCAAGCAATGTCAGCCTTCCCGGGGCGGCTCGTGCACCGACGTAGCTGAATGTCCCAACTCGACCGATTACGAGTGCATTCCGGTGGCTCTCTCAGCACCTCGCTGCGTGAGGGTGACACTCGGCTGTAGTCCGGCCACCGAGACTCTCGATTGTCCGCCTGGGTTCTCCTGTGAAAGCGGCGCCTGCGTCGATCGCCGGATGCCCTGCGACAGTTACCTGGACTGTCCGAAGAGCCACCTCTGTACGACCACGTCGGTTTCCAAGTATTGCACCCGCACGCACCGAACGTGCCACGATGACACCGACTGCGGGGGTTTCGCGGCGGCCGGCTCTTTCTGCGCCGACGTCGACAACGACGGGACCAAGGAGTGCGTTGGGGAACTCGGCACCTCCGGCGAGGG
>QMMB01000468.1 GCA_003647035.1 Deltaproteobacteria bacterium
GCTGCTGGTCTCGTCAGCCGTCGTGCTTGCGTTCTGTGCCCTCGGACTCGGCGCCAAGGCGGGCGTGCTTCGTGATGGGCCACGCGCAGTGGCACTCGACGATCACGTCGTCCTCCGCGAAGGACCCGACCCCCGGGCTCAGGTGCGGGGAGAAGCGCGGGGGGGCGATAGGGGAGAAGTCGTCGACCGCGATCGGGATTTCGTGAAATTGCGGGTGGTTAATGGGCTCGAGGGCTGGACATTGAGCGCTGGGGTCGGGCTGATCGACCTCGACCACCGTGTCCATTGACAACACAACTCAACAGAACGAGGATGCGACCCGAGCTGCTGAACCCGGGGGCAATGAAACGATGACAACCGACTCCGCAACGAAAATCTTGGTCGCGGACGATGACTTGGAGATATTGGCCCTGGTTGCGCGCCACCTGAGCTCGCTCCCTGCCGAGATCGTCGAAGCGTCGGACGGCGAAGAGGCACTTCGCCTGGCCCGGCGGGAGAAGCCCGCCCTCGTCGTGCTCGACGTCATGATGCCCGGCATGAGCGGCTGGGAGGTATGCCGCGCGATCCGAGAGGATGACTCGCTTGGTGGCACGGGGGTCATCATGTTGACCGGGATCGGCGAGCGTCTCAACGAAATGACGTCACCCTTGTACGGGGCCGACGGATTCCTCGACAAGCCCTTCGAGCTCGACGACCTGACCGCCAAGGTTCGAGAGGTCCTCGCGGGCCGAGAGTCAACCTGATCTTGGGCCTCGTTGCCGCCCGTACGGTATATGCTAACCGGCTGACGATGTTCTCGAAACGCGCCGTCATCATCGTGCTCACGGTCGCCTCCGCGGGTTGTTCCAAGAAGGCCGACGAAACGCCGGCCGTCGAAGATGAGTGGCCGCAGCACGGGCTCACCGAGGCGCAGGCCAACGAGGTGCTTGCGCAGGTAGGAGATCGGACGATCACCGTTGGCGAGCTAGCCGACCGTCTCGCGTCCAAGTCGCCCTATCTCCGAGCGCGCTTCGAAAGCCCCGAGCGACGCAAGGAGTTCCTCGACAATCTCGTTCGCTTCGAGCTGCTCGTATATGAAGCGAAGCGGCGCGGTTACGCGGACAAGCCGGAGATCATACGGGCGAGGCGCAACGCCATGATCCAGCAGCTCATCAAGAAGGAAGTCGACGAGCCGCTCGAGGCATTGGAGATCACCGACGAGGAAATCAAAGCGGTCTACGATGCGAATCCGCTCGAGTTCGATCGCCCGGCTCAAGTTCGTGCGAGCGACATCTTCATCAAAGACCGCGCTGCCGCCAAGGCACTGCTGGCCAGTGCGAAGAAAACCGACCTCGCCGGCTTCCGCAAATTGGCCCGCGAGCGTTCCGAAGACGAGAAGACCAAGAGCGATGGAGGCGATCTTCGTTTCTTCGAGGCGAGCGCAAAGGGCCAGCCACCGGCGGTGATTCGCGAAGCTGCGTTCTCGCTCGACAAGGTGGGTGCCGTCTACTCTGAGCTCGTCGAAGAAGGCGACGGCTATCACATCATCATGCTAACCGGAAAGCGCGCTGGCGTGACCCGGACGTACGAGCAAGCCAAGCGCGCGATTCGCCACAAGCTCACTCGCGAAAGAAAAGACGCCGCCATGGAGGCGCTGACCGAGCGGCTTCGAAAGCAGATCAACGTCGAGGTGGACTACGACGCGTTGAAGAGCGTCGAAGTCGACATGCCGGAATACCCCCCAGCTCGACGATGACTCGCTTGGCCGTCGTCGCGTTCGTCCTCGTGCTGATGGCCAACACCGCCAGCAGGGGCAGCACGGCCAGGGCCGACGTCGTTGAACGGGTGGTCGCTACGGTAAACGACGAAGCAATTTTTCTCAGTGACCTCCGAAAGCGCGCCGTTCCATTTCTCCCGCAGGTTGCGGAAGCCCCGACAGAGACCGAGCGCGCATCCCGCCTCAAGGATCTCTACGAGGAACTGCTCAATGTCTTGGTAGACGATCAGCTCCTTCGCCAACTGGCCGCCGGCAGCGGCATTCGCGTCACCGAGGCGGACGTTGATAGTGCGATCGAGAACCTCCGGCTTCAGAACAACATGACCGAGGAGCAGCTCGCGCAGGCGTTGGATGCACAGGGCTTCACCAAGGCACAGTACCGGCGCGACCTCAAGCGACAGCTGCTTCGTCTCAAGGTGATGAACGAGCGGGTGCGATCCCGAGTCAACGTCACCGAAGAAGAGGTCCGGGCGCGCTACGAGCAACGCGCACGGGGGGAAGGCAACGAGCTCCGGTTTCAAGTGTCGCACATCGTGGTTCCGGTCGCGGAAGGAGCCTCGGCGATCCAAGTGGCCGCCAAGCGCCAAGAGGCGAAAACGCTCCGAGCATCGCTCACGCCAGAGAACTTCAATGCGCGCGCGACGCAGCTGGGCGGTGGCGACCTCGGTTGGCTCTCGCAGGGCGACCTACCCGAAGAATTGGAGCGAGAGCTCCTGCAGCTCAGTACCGGCGAAATCAGCGCTCCGGTGAGAGGCAGCTCCGGGTTTCACATCTTCTTTCTGGAAGATCGCCAAGCCGGCGCCGACTTCCCTTCGTACGAAGAGATGAAGCAGGAGCTCTACCGAGAGATGCTAGATGCTGCGATGCTCCGGCAGGAAAAGATCTTCCTAGACGAGATGCGGCGCCAGGCTGTCGTCAACCGAATGCTCTAGTTGCTGCTAAGCTGCGTTCCCATGGACGGCGAAATTAGAATCGAGCGAGACGGACCCATCGCGAGTCTGGTGTTCGACCACGAGGAACGTCGCAACGCCATCACCGTCGACATGTGGGACGCGATCCCCGAAGCAATGCGAACGCTGCAGGACGATGACAGCGTCCGAGTCGTCATCATGCGCGGCGCGGGTTCCGAGGCGTTCGTTTCGGGCGCAGACATCTCGGAGTTCGAGCAGACGCGCACCGGAAACGCCGGACGAGAGTACGACGCGATGACGGCACGGGCGTTCGCGGCGTTGCACGGGCTCGAGAAGCCCCTCATCGCGTCGATTCACGGATTCTGCATCGGTGGTGGGGCCGCTATCGCGTTGACCGCGGATCTTCGCTACGCCGCAGACGACGCCCGCTTCGCCGTCCCCCCTGCCCGTCTCGGGCTCGGCTACCACACTGCGGGCATCCGAACGCTCATCCGCACGGTGGGGTTCTCCGAAACAGCCGACCTACTGTTTA
>QMMB01000469.1 GCA_003647035.1 Deltaproteobacteria bacterium
CTCTTTGCGCCGGTACGCATCGAGAACGAGAGCGAGGTTTTGGGCCGGTGCATTGATTTGGCCGACCAGGTTCTGCATGGGCGCCATGAGCTGCGCGAGCAGCGAAGCGCGAATCTCGTCTTTGCCCGGAAGCGTAGCGAGCTCTTTTTCGACTCGCTTGGCATCCAGGACTTGGCCCTCGAGACGGCCACACTTGACGAGGAGCTTTGGATCTTCGTCCTTCGGCTGAAGAACGTCCGTGAACTCTTTGCGGAAGTTCTTGATCACCTTGGCGGCAGCCGAAGGATCTTCGAAGCTCCAAGCGATTGCCGTCGGGCCGGCGAGGTATTGCGCAAACTCCGTATCGTCGCCGAGCTCGGAACCCTCGAGTGCCTTGCGGACGACGTTGTTCTTGACGACTTTGTACTCGACACCCGCGTCGCGGAAACGGGCACGGAGATCCGTGATCATCTCGACGTTGACGCCTCGGAAGTCGACGAGCACGGTCGAGCTCGCGTTATCGAAGCTCTCGCGGACGGAAGCGGCCTGAGCGGTCTTTTGTTCTCGTGTAAGGCTCATGATTACGCCTCCACCTCTATAGTGCTGGGGTCAACCTTGATGCCGGGGCCCATCGTGGAGCTCAGCGTGATGCTGCGCAGGTACGTGCCCTTGGCGGCCGGCGGCTTGGCCTTCATCAGTGCGCCGACCAACGACTTCACGTTGCCAGCAAGCTCGGGCTCACCAAAGGATTTCTTGCCTATCTGCGCGTGCACGATACCGGCCTTTTCGACTCGGAACTCGACCTTGCCGGCCTTGGCCTCGCGAACGGCCTTACTCACGTCGAAGGTCACAGTGCCGACCTTGGGGTTGGGCATCAGGCCACGGGGACCGAGGACACGACCGAGACGACCGACCTGCCCCATCATGTCCGGTGTGGCGATGACGGTGTCGAAGTCGAGCCAGCCTTCGTTGATCTTCGCGACGAAGTCGTCGCCA
The DNA here is from genome assembly GCA_003647035.1 of Deltaproteobacteria bacterium. GTDB lineage: Bacteria > Myxococcota_A > Polyangia > Polyangiales > Houyiibacteriaceae > SG8-38. The sequence continues at coordinate 976 of QMMB01000469.1, forward strand.
CCCACGAAGTCGGCGCCTGCTGCTTCCGCCTCAGTCACCTTCTCGCCCTTGGCAAAAACTAGAACCCGGTTGGTCTTGCCGGTGCCGTGCGGCAAGACGACCGCACCACGAACCATCTGGTCCGCGTGCTTCGGATCCACACCGAGGCGCACCGCCAAGTCTACCGACTCGTCGAAGTTGGCGAACGCGGTTTCTTTCAACAGCGAGACAGCTTCACTCAGCGCATAGCGACGGTTTTTATCGGGCTTCTGTAAAGCGGCCGCGCGCTTTTTTCCGGTTTTCATTTTGACTCCTTGCGGCGACTCGAAGCCGCCTACCACCAACTGGGGCCCTGGGTGGTCCAGGGGAGCGAAGTCAATCGCTCGAGAGAGTTAGTCGACTAACTCGACCCCCATGGAACGCGCGGTGCCGATGATGCTTTGCATGCATGTCTCGATCGAGCCCGCGTTGGTATCCTGAAGCTTGACCTGCGCGATTTCTTTCACCTGATCGCGAGTGATCTTGCCGACCTTGTCTTTGTTCGGACGCGCAGAGCCCGACTTGAGATTCAAAGCCTTCTTGATCAAGATCGCCGCCGGCGGCGTCTTCATGATGAAGCTGAAGGAGCGATCCTGGTAAACCGAGATCACCACCGGGATGATCAGGCCCGCGTCCTTCTGCGTCTTCGAGTTGAACTCCTTGCAGAACGCCATGATGTTGACGCCGTGCTGGCCGAGCGCAGGCCCGACCGGCGGAGAAGGGTTTGCCTTCCCTGCAGGGAGCTGAAGTTTGATCTGTCCGATGACCTTTTTCATGCGTACGGGGTTCTCCGGAGCGGCGAGTCATGCCTCAAGGCACGAAAAGTGCAACCCAAATTTCTGTGAAATGTCGATCAGTTGGCCCTGAGGGCGTCCGGGTGGGTCAGCTGGCGAGCGCCCCCCGCAGCGATGAGCAAGGAATACTCCAAGTATTTCGCAGCGATGGCCCGAGGAGGAAAGCCGCCAGATGGCCCTCCTGGGCGCCCTCAGCTAGTTGGATTTTTCGACTTGGGCATAGTCTAGCTCGACGGGGGTGGCTCGGCCGAAGATGGAGACCAGGACGCGAACCTTGTGCTTGTAGGGGTTCACCTCCTCGATGGCGCCGGTGAAGTTGGCGAACGCGCCGGCGGTGACACGGACGTGATCGCCCTTCTCGAACTCGACGCTAGGCTTGGGCTTGGCGGCGCCCTCCTCGACCTGCTGCTCGATGGCGGCGATCTCTCGCTCGGGAACCGGCGAAGGATGGCGGCCACCGACGAAGCCGTTGACCTTCGGGGTGTCCTTGATGAGGTGCCAAGTCCGATCGTCGAGGTCCATCTGGACGAAGATGTAGCCTGGGTAGAACGTGCGCGTGCTGAGCCGGCGCTGCCCGCCGCGGGTCTCCTGCACGTTCTCCTTGGGGATGAGGATGTTGCCGAAGCGGCCTTCCATGCCCGCTTGCTTGATGCGCTCTTCGAGGGAGAGCTTCACTTTGTTTTCGTAGCCTGAATAGGCCTGTACGACATACCACTTCATTGGAATCACACGTTGTAAATGAGGTCGGTGATGTGGGACCAAATGGCGTCGTATACGCCGAGAATGACCGCAGCAATCACAGAAACGATGAGAACGACGATGGTCTGCGACCGCGTTTCCTTGCGGCTAGGCCAGGTGACCTTGGACAGCTCGACACACACCTCGACCACGAATGTGTGAATCTTCTTGGACCGGTACGTGACGACCGCCACGATGAATGCCACGAGGCCCGCCCCAACGGCGATCATCGTGGCATTCGGCTCAGGGACCGAGTCGACCGTATCGGCCAGGATGGTCCAAATCGCGTTGCTAGACTTGATGAGGAACCAAGCCAGTGTGACGGCGCCAGCCGCGTACGAGAACTGCACCCAACGCTCTACGCCGAGCGTTCCGGTCGGTCTCGCTTTGTCTTGTTCTTTTGTGATCGCCATCGTTGTTCCTCGCGGCAGGCCAGGAGGGATTCGAACCCACAACCCGCGGATTTGGAATCCGCTGCTCTACCAATTGGAGCTACTGGCCTGGGTACTTCTATTTAGTCTCTTTGTGTTCCGTGCGCCGGTTGCATTTGGGACAGAACTTTTTCAGCGTCAGTCTCTCCTGCGGGCCGGTCTTTCTCAACTTCGTCGTCTGATAGTTGCGCGCCCCGCATTCTTCGCACGCGAGCGCAACCTTAACTCGTCCGTTACTCA
>QMMB01000470.1 GCA_003647035.1 Deltaproteobacteria bacterium
GCCGAGCTCGCCTTGGGTCAGCCATTGGCGCGCGGCGGCGCCTGCCAACAGCACCGGCATTCGGTCGTGAATCTCGGACACCACTCCCTCCGACTCCCTAGTGAGGACGCCGTCATGACCGCCTTGCCATAGGCCCGCCATGACGAAGAGCTTTCCGTCTGTCCCCCGAAATAGGTAGGGCTGGTTGACGCGGCCTTCCTTTCGCCATTCGAGGAAGCCATCCGCAGGGTCGAGTCATCGGCCGTCGCGAGAGGCATCACGGAACAAGGCGGTGCGCTCGGCCGTCTCCGAACGGGCGTTGATCGCGAGCCCTCCCCCGAAGCGACTCATGACCCAGAGCGCGTCGGTCAGGATGGGCTTGCCGCGCTCGAGGTAAACTACGGGGCTCTGCTGACCTGGAGCGATGTTGTATCGCGGCCGAAACTGGATCCGCGTCTCGCTGAAGGCGTCGAACGGTAAGTCGCGGATGAGGCTTTCTTCGTCAGGGCAGGCTAGCGTATATCGCCCACACATGAGCCGTCAGCCAGATTCGCTCTGAGTACCCACGCCAGCGTACTCGAAGCCTTGCGCTGCTAAGTTGTAGGTGCCCCAGATGTTGCGGCCATCGAGGATCACAGGCGTGCGCATGAGATCGCGGATGCGATCAAACTCCGGGAACTGGTATTCACGCCACTCGGTCAATAGCATGAGCGCGTCGGCGTCCTTGACGGCATCGTACGCATCGTCGACGAGCGTGACGCTCTCGCCGAACATCTCCCGAATGTTCTCCATGGCTTCCGGATCGTGAGCGACTACCTCACAGCCCTCGTTGAGGAGAAACTCGATCGTGGTGATCGACGGAGATTCGCGGATGTCGTCCGTACCCGGCTTGAAAGCCAGTCCCCAAATCGCGATCCGCTTGCCCGAGAGCTCGTTGCCAAAATGGCGTTTGAGCTTGCGCGCCAAGAAGCTTCGGTGACGAACGTTGACGCGGTTGGTCGCATCGGCGAGCTCGAGCTCGATCCCATATCGCCGCGCGGTGGCGACCAATGCCTTCACGTCTTTGGGAAAACACGAGCCGCCATACCCGGGCCCAGCGTGTAGGAACTGGGAGCCGATACGGGGGTCGCTACCGACCCCGTGACGCACGCTCTGCACATCCGCACCGACTTCCTCGCACAGGACCGCCAACTCGTTCATGAACGAGATGCGCATCGCGAGCATCGTGTTGGCGGCGTACTTGGTCACCTCGGCGCTCTCGGGGTTCATCCAGACGATCTTGGTGCACGAGAGGTTGAGTGGGTGGTAGACCTTGTCCATCAGCCGTCGGGCTCGGTCGTGCCCCGCGCGCACGCCAACTACGATGCGATCGGGATACATGAAATCGCCGATGGCCCCACCTTCTTTCAGAAACTCGGGGTTCGACGCGACCTGAATGTCGTGCTCCGCGTCCGCAACCAGCTTCTGAACCTGCGCGTTCGTGCCGACCGGCACGGTGCTCTTGTTGACGATGACGAGATCGTGGGTCGCATGCTTGGCAAGCTCCTCAGCGACGGCGAACACCGCACTCAGGTCTGCCTCGCCATCATGCGTGGGCGGTGTGCCAACGGCGATGAAGGCTAGATCTACATCCCGAACGGCGGATTTGAGGTCCGTCGTGAACGTCAGTCGTCCCGACTTTGCGTTTTCCTCGACCAGCTCCTGGAGGCCGGGCTCGTAAATGGGAACCTCGTAGCGCTGCAGGCGCTCGATCTTCGACGCGTCCTTATCAACACAGACCACGCGCTGACCTGTGGCTGCAAAGCACGTACCGGTGACGAGGCCGACATATCCTGTACCAATGACGCAGAGTTTCACCGCGCAGCCATAGCATGCATCCGGGGGGGTCTGCTACAAGGGGCACGGAGGGAGGCGCTCTTGATTCTCACCAATATCGACAGCGTGCCAGGCCGACGAATTTTGCAGCACTTCGGCCTGGTGCAAGGAAGCACAATACGTGCGAAGCATTTCGGCCGTGATTTCGCTGCCGGTCTCAAAAACATCGTCGGCGGAGAGCTCAAAGGCTACACCGAGCTCCTGCAAGAGAGCCGCGCGGAGGCCACCAGCCGAATGGTCACCCAAGCGCAAGGGCTAGGCGCGAATGCCGTGATCAACGTGCGGTTCACGACATCTTCAGTCGCGCAGGGGGCTTCAGAAATTCTCGCGTACGGCACAGCCGTCGTGGTCGAGTAGCCACGCGATGTCGACCGAGCTCCTAATCTACTTTGGGCTTCCCATTCTCCTCATCGTCATCGGGAGGCTCGTGGGCTCGCGCATCGAACGCAACCACTACGAGAACATCCTCGAGCGTGAATTGCGGTTTAGAAGCCAGCCGGCCCTCTCTACCAAGGGGTCGGGCGCAGCCGGCCCTGTACGATCGGCAACTTTGGCCACCGGGTCCGTCGTCATTTCTGTCGACCACTTCAAGCGCTTCCTGAGCGGCTTTCGAATGATCTTCGGTGGCGAGATCCGATCTTACTCGTCGCTCATCGACCGCGCGCGGCGCGAAGCGGTGCTCCGCATGAAAGAGTCCGAGCCTGACGCACACGCATACATCAATACGCGCCTGGAAACGTCGACCATCTCGAACACGGCGGGCAACGAGGGCACCGGCACCGTCGAGGTGCTGGCCTACGGGACGGCAGTCCACTACGATCGCGCCCCATGACCGACCAACGACCCCGGGTGGTAACGGAACGCGACGACCGCATCTTTCACATCATCCTCGATCGCGCCGACAAGATGAACGCCTTCGACGTGCGCATGCTCCGGGAGCTTGCGGAGGCGGTGACCGAATACGAAGCGGACGAGTCGCTTTGGTGCGCCGTTCTCTACGCGAATGGTGACAACTTCACGGCAGGGCTCGACCTGGCGGAAGTGGGCCCAGCCGTCCGAGGCGGCGAGCCGTTGTTCCCGGAGGGCTCGGTCGACGTGTTGAGCCTCCACGAACCCAAGAGGAAGAAGCCTCTGGTGATGGCGGTGCAGGGCTGGTGCCTCACCATCGGTATCGAGCTCCTCCTCGCCTCCGACATTCGTCTGGCAGCCGAGGGAACGCGCTTCGGGCAAATCGAGATCAACCGGGGGATTTTCCCGTTTGGAGGGGCGACGATCCGGCTCCCGGAGATTGCTGGCTGGGGCAACGCCATGCGCTGGCTCCTCACCGGCGACA
>QMMB01000471.1 GCA_003647035.1 Deltaproteobacteria bacterium
CGAAGCGGGCGCAGTAGCTTGCGAAACGCTCGCGGATCTCATCTGGATCCAGGCCGAAGCCCTCAGTCGTGTGGATGTGAGGAGGGCTCGCGTTTTCGCGCTTGGCCTTCATGTACTCGTGCATTGCCAACCGCGCCTCGTCGTCAAGCTCCATCCCGAGGACGCGGTATGCGTTGGCAATCGTTCCCACAGGGTCCTGGCCTAGGTCCGGGGCCCGGATGTGTGCAACCCGCCCAGCGGGGAGTCGGTCCAGCGCCGCGACCGCAGGTTCGAGCAGTCGCATCATGTAGCTGTCGGACACCTCATCGCCGATCGCGTGTGCGTCGACATCGCTGCTGAAAACCGACCTCGTGTAGGCATGCAGGCTGCAGATCGAGCTCAGGGTTTCCACAGGGTCGCGGTGGATGAACACGAAGCGAGCGTTAGGGAACACCTCGAGAATCGCATCGACGAAGAACGTGTGTGTTGGATCTTTGAGGACGAATCGCTTTCCGTGGGGCCTATGATGGTGCACCAGCTGCAGTTGGCGACGATGGTGGCGGTAGGCGATGGTCGCGTCCTGCTCGAGGAGCCAGTCGACGTACCCGCCGACGCGGTACTGCACGTTGAACTGTGGCGTTCGGAAGACGTTGGTGAACATCCCGCGGCACTCGTCGGTCTGATACGCGTCCATCGGGTGGATCGTCCGGATGTTCGGCGAGATGATGTCGGCGAGCCGAAGAAACCCCGTGAGCTTGCGCTGCCGCCGTTCCGGGCCTTCGGCCGTGGGCACCGGATCGAAGCTTTCCCAGTGGGGCAGGGTGCGATTGTCCGGGTCCTCACCGAGCAATCGATGCAAGATCGTCGTGCCACTCCGAAACAACCCCAGCACGAAGATCTGGGGCGGGAGCTCCGTCTGCTCGATTTCGGGCGCTTCGCGAAGGGCTTGCTCGATTCGTAGATGGGTCGCCGCCATCCGGCTGCAATCGAGCCACGCCGCGATCTTGCCGATGAAGTTGAGTGCGGCGTCGTCGTTGAGCGATTGCGTGAGCGCATCGAGGGCCGCTCTGGTCTCTGGGGTCGGATCGCCTGCGGTAGGGTTCAGTCGTTGAGCGCGCTCCCACCAGATGTCGGAGGACGGCCGGCCGACCGGCGCGAATGAGCCGAAGCTGACGTTCACCGCGCGAATCCACCAGGCATGCGAGTCACGCGCGCGCGTGAACTGGGGAACGCAGATCTCCGCTCGGCGTCTCATTTGAATCGGGGCTGGAAGATCGAGCTCGAGCGCGACCGACGTGGGCGGATAGTGGGGCTGGCGGCTCATGCGGGTCAAGACGTAACAAACCACGATTGGGGAGCAGCGCGTAGTTTTCGGCCCCTTCGGTAGGGTGGCCGCGTGACCTCCAGCCCTAGAGGACGTAGAGTCGGCTCGAAGCGATGCGAACAGGAAGCAAAATCGTGACGGCTGCCGCCCTGAGTTTGCTCGTCGGCGCCGCGCCTGCTCTTGCCGAGCCGCCCGTTCAAGACGGGGCCGTCGTGACGATCAACACCCTCGGAACGACCCCAGATTATCCGATGCTCACCCGGGGCAGGGTCGTGTTCGTCAATGCGCGGCGGTTCGTGGTGACCCGGGAGCCGCTCCCGACCGCAAAGGTCGCAGAAGCGCCTCCCGAGCCGCAGGCCACCGTGGACGATAGGCCTACACCGCCCCAGGTTGGAGCGGTTTGGGTTGCCGCGCACTGGATCTACGGGCCCACCGGCTTCTCTTGGGTCGCCGGCCGGTACGACGCCCCAAGAGTTGGCCACGTATTCGTCCCGCCGCGTTGGGCCTCGCTCGAGGGTCAGTTCTTCTTCTTCTCCGGTTTCTTCGTCCCGTATGGCGTGTACGTGCAGAGCCACTTCAATCGCTATTACTTCAGCGGCGTTCCGAAAACCCGGTCGCGAGCGAACCAGGGCCCGTACTGGCCGATAGGCGCACCCACCCGCGCCAACAGCTCGCTCACCAGCGCAAGCGCGCGCGACCCCTACTGGCCGATCGGCGTTCGCCGCTAGGTGTTCAGGCCGCTTAGCGGCCCTTGACTGTACTGCGGGACACCGAACGTGTTGGTCGGCTTACCCATGGCGTGCGTCAGCGACACGAGGAGCTTGCCGTGCGGCTCGCCCCCGAAGTCGATGTGTTGCCCGGTATTGAAGTAGCCCTGACAGCCACCGGCCAAGAGGAACGGGATGTCTCGGCGCGTGTGGCTGTTGCCCTTGCCGAGCTCGTTGACCCATACGACTACCGTGTTGTCGAGCAGTGTGTTGTCGCCCTCTTGGATGCTGTTCATCATCCCGAGCAGGTAAGCGAACTGCTCCGAGTACCACTTGTTGATTTCGAGCAAATCCGCTTTGGCGCTACCATCGCTGTCGTCGTAGTGCGACAGACCGTGATGACCCTCGTCGAGGACCTGCGGCACCCAGTCGAAACGCACGCTACTCACGGAGCGCGACCACTGCAACGACGCAACACGGGTGAGGTCGCACGCGAGCGCCATGACGAGCATGTCCATCTGAGCCTTGCCGGTGACTGGGTACATGTCGTTCTGTTGGAAACTACCGCCGGGGAGGGCCAGGTCGGGCGAGGTGCAGGCTTCGCCGAAGTTGGTGGTCACCTCCAGGCGCCGCTCCAAATCGCGAATCGATTGCAAGTGCCTGTCGAGCTTTTGCTTGTCGTCATATCCCAGACGATTCTGGAATGCCGTATGGCTTTCCATGACCGCGTCGAGGACACTCTTTCGTCGTCGCTGAATCAGTTGCAGAGCGAATGGATCCGAATCGATGTCGCTGAAGAAGTCCGCGAAATTTTGATTTGGGTCTTCACGAGGTGGCACTGGTTGATCGGGCGCGCTGTACGACATTCGCGACCAAACCGACGAGCTCTTCACTTGCACGCCAAGCTCGAGCGATTTGAACTTGGTGACGACGTCCTTCGCGATCTCATCGGCGAGGTACTGGTCCACGGTTTGGCCGCCTCCCCAGCCGATGTACTGCTCTTGCCCGGCAGCACACGAGCCTTCGCAGAGCAGGGGGCCGGGAAGGATCTCGGCGTTGCTGAGCACGCAGGCCATGCCGGTCTGATGCCCATCGCCGATGGAGTCGTAGGCGACGTCTGGATCGACACCGTCGAGGAAGATCAACTTGTCCGAGAAC
>QMMB01000472.1 GCA_003647035.1 Deltaproteobacteria bacterium
CTACATGCGCACGCTCGAGGGCACCCTCCGCATGCGGCTCGGTCGAGAGTGGAGGACTGGCTATCGGCGCGGCCTCGTGACGCAGGTGGATGATCCGAGCCAGGCGCCCTCCGCCTTCATGGAGGAGGCCACCGACCTCGCCGAGGGATTTGCCGACAAGACCGAAGGCGTCACCACCACCCTCATGACCGAAACACTCCTCGGGGTACCTTCGACCGCTCACATCCTTGGCGGCGCCTGCATGGGAGACTCTGCCGAGACGGGCGTCATCAACGCCGACCACGAAGTGTTCAACTACCCTGACCTCTACGTCATCGACGGTTCGGCCATCTCCGCCAATCCCGGCGTCAACCCATCGCTGACCATCACGACTTTGGCCGAGCGAGCCATGACCCTCATCGAGCCCAAGCACGCAACCTCAACAGCTAATCCCTCCAAGAAGGATTTTGACTCCTCTACGGAGGGGTTACGAGCTGGGTGAGCGGCGCGTTGGGGTTTGCGGGTTCGGGGGGTTCCAAGTTGAAGGTGTCGACTACTTCGCTGCCGCGTTGGTCGCAGTAGTAGGCCCACTCGCCCCATTGGACATCGTCTAGCTTGATGAAGAGGGCCAGGCAGGCGTAGTAGGCGCGAGCGGAGAGCTCTGCGAACGGAGTGAGGTGCTCGGTAAGGGCACCGGTGTAGATTTCGAGAAGCTCTTTGTCTTCGGCGATGTGCTCGGGGACCGGAGCGCCGCGAATGCTGCTGGCGAGATCCTCGTACATGTAGCCAAAGAGAGCGGTGCCGATGCCCCGTTCGAACAGTGGATGGGTGCGCAGCGCGTGCGTGGCCGCGAGCGCGCGGTCTGTCGCCGCTGCGCGTTGGAGAAGCCAATCGCGGAATGCTCCCTCCGCCCAACTTTCGATGACTTCCGCCGTGTCGCCGTCCGGCGGCTGGGGCGGACGAACCGCGACCGCTTCTTCCACGCGATTCCAGAGCTCCTGTAGATCGTTGCTCAACTCTGCGCGTGGATACACGGGCTGCGGGATCGGAATCGGGCTGACGACCACCTCTTGTTGCCCGTCAGGGGTCTGCCGGCCGGCGCAACCAACCCCGAATGCCACCACGATCAAAAGCCAACGCCCCATCGGGCGAGATTAACAGGCACGGATCGCCGGGGCGAGTTTTGGGCCCAAAGCCGGTTGACTTGATCGCGAATCCGCCTTTCCATCGCCGGATGGCCGCCTCCCTCGTCGAGCTCAGCGACGCCGCAAGCGTCGATCGCGCCGCGCGCGCCTTGTTTGGCAGCCCGCTCGACACGAGACCGGCGGTTTCGCACAGCACGGCGGTCTGGAGGGCCGCCGAGGATGAGCCTGTGACGTCCATTCGGATCAACGAGTACAGCCCAAAGAGCGACCTCGATTTCCTCGCCCTTCACATGGCGCGGGCGCGAGCGGACGGGATCATCATTACAGGAAAGATCTTGCGCGAAGAACCCACCCTCACGTACGACCTCCGCGCCGACCCTCGGTGGGGGGACGCCTTGATGGAGTGGCGGGAGCGCGGGTGGGGCCTCTGCGATCCACCCTGGCTGCTGATCCTGACCAGCGGTCGCGACCTCGATTTTGGCCACCCGATCTTTCACGGATGGGTGAGGCCGGTCATCTTCACGACCGATCGCGCCGCGACGCGCAAGCTGGCGGCAGCCCCCTGCCCCGTCATCTCGGACGCGGCCCCCGACATCCGGCGGGCGATCCAGCATCTGCAAGTCGCGCGCGAGTGCGAATGCGTTTCGATCGAGACCGGCGCGTCGACCGCCCGCACACTGTACGAAAGCCCGATGGTCGTCAGGGAACTATTGGCGTCGGTGTACCTCGAGCCCGAGCTCGATGAACGCGCTCAGGGGGCGCCACTGGTAAAGCTTTCCGAGGCGCGTCGCATGTTCCGCAGCGAAACCTCCGCCACCCACCGGGAGAAGGGCCAGCACTGGAGCTTCCACCGCTTGCGTCGCTAGCGATTCCCTCAAACTGATGTAGCCTTGCGCGACTCGCCCATGCTTCATCGGATTCGACACATCCCAAGAAACGCGGCCCTCCTCGTCGCTCTCCTCATCCTGATCGTCGTGAGCCCTTCGATTCCGACTGACAGCGCGGGATTCCTGTTCGAGCTCGCGTTCGACGCGATTCTGTTGGCCGGCGTGCATTCCGTCGGGGCGGGTAGACATCGATGGCCGTTTCTAGCGCTGACCGTCGTGACGCTTGGCGTTCGCTGGGGAGAGCACTTTTCTGGCGTGGGAGCGCTCGACGTCGGCGCCCTGTTCATCACGGTGATCTGGCTCGTCTTTGCCGTGTCGATCCTCATCGGCGACCTGTTTCAGCGCACCGATGTGACCGTGGATACGATCCTCGGCGCCATGGTGACCTACCTGCTGGTGGCTGTCGCCTTCACGATGGTTTTCGAGATCATCGAGCTGCGCCAGCCGGGCTCGTTCTCGGGTGTCCCCGACAACGCGAACAGCCACCGGGCGGAGCTGGGTAGCTCGATGCTGTATTTCAGCCTCGTGAACATCACGACCCTGGGCTACGGGGACATCGTGCCGGTGTCCAAGCTCGCAAGACCACTTGCGGCCCTCGAAGGCGTGTTCGGCCAACTTTACCTGGCGGTCATGATCGCCAGGCTCGTCGGCCTGCACATCGTCCACAGCCGCAACCAAGACGACTAGCGTTTACGCAGAAGCCGGCGCGTCCTTCTTTGCCTTGAACAAGATCGCGTAGAGCACCGGCACGACCACCATCGTGAGCACGGTCGCAACCGCCAAACCACCGACGATTGTGACCGCCATGGCGATGTAAAACGCGTCCGTGAACAGCGGGATCATCCCGAGGATGGTCGTCGCCGCGGCCATTGACACGGGGCGCAACCGACTCGAACCACTGTCGAGAATCGCGTCATACGTCGACTTTCCTTCGCCGCGCTGCAAGTCGATCTCGTCGACGAGCACGATGGCGTTTTTGATCAGCATCCCGGACAAGCTGAGGAAGCCCAACAATGCCATGAAACCAAAAGGCTGGTTGGTGAGCAGCAGCCCGGCGGTCACGCCGATGATCGCCAGCGGCACTGTCAGCCAAATGACCAATGGCTGGCGAATCGCGTTGAACAGCGCAATGACGATCAACACCATGATCCCC
>QMMB01000473.1 GCA_003647035.1 Deltaproteobacteria bacterium
ACCCAGTCGGGCAAGACACTAGCGGCCTCTATTGTTTTAATGATCCGGCGGCCCCCGAGAATCAAGTCTCTCTTCTGTTCGCAAATCGGCCAGGCCTCGCTCTTCGACGGAGCTGACACGACGACATCAAAGCCCGCTCTTTCCAAGGCGGCGCAAACATCCGCTGGGTACATGGATTGCGTGGCGGCGAGCGTTGGTAGATACGACCTGTGCAGGCTCGTGTGCTCTTCGTTGTCCCAGTCGAAGTGCGGCGTCAGGAGATACTCGGAGCAACCGTATCGCGCTCCCGGCTTCAATACGCGGTACATTTCTTCGGCGTGGGAATCCAGCTCTTCTTTCTTGAAGAACGGCCAGACCGCTTGAAAGGAGAAGCACCCGTCGAAGGTCTCGGAGTCGTACTCGAGTGGCTCGTGATGGTTGCCCACCTTGAAGTGAAGCCGATCACTCATTCCGCATTCGGCGGCCCAGTCGATCGCGTTCTCGATCTGATTAGGGTCGATGTTGTAACCGGACACCTGGCCACCCGTGAGCGTGGCGAAGTGGTGCGAGACCCTCCCTCTCCCGCAGCCCATGTCCAAGAGGTGGGATCCTTCCGGGTTTGCTAGGTCGAGCCCTTTCAGTACATCTTGCTCGACCAGGAGCTGATTCCCGTACAACCCTTGGGCTTCGTCTAGCTGCGGCGGGATGTAGAGCTTCTCCAGGTCGAATATCGAGAGCATGTTGTTGAGGACCTTGTAGTAGTCCGCGACGGCTTTCGTCTCATCCGCGGTCTCGGTCTGCTCTCCACTCTGCATTCGCTGAAAGAACTTGAAAGCGTCGACGCAAGCTTGCTTGTCCTCGTCCGACAGCTGCGTGAGTCGCTTGAGCCCGACGAGAGCTGTCTTAACTCGATACCAATTCATCTAAGTGACCTCTGATCCAAAGCGTGCACTGCGCTTCAGCGCCCGAGTGTATCCGTAGAGATAGCTCCCGCGTTGGCATCGCGCCAGGTGGCGACGGAGCGGACTAGTGCTGAAGCTTGATCTTGATGACCTTCTTCCCGCCCTCGTACTTGAACGTACATTCCTTGAACTCGGGCGGTCCGAAACGATGGGCAGGGGCGTCGTTGGACACACCCCAGGGTTCTTTCGGCCTTCCCAGCATGGATGTGTTGAGGTCACCACTGCTGTCGAGATCGTGCATGACCGAGATCGCGTACGTGCCTGGCTTGTAGCCCTTGAACGTACATCCGCCCTTCTTTGACTTGGGCTTGCTGTACAGCTGCTCGTCCGCCTTCTTCATCTTGGTAGGGAAGCCGTCCGCCTTCGAGAAGATCCGGCAGCCGATCTGACCCGTGTCATTCTCGAGGCCCAGAATCTCGACGACGATCTCATCCGCCGGCGTCACTTCCACCGGCTTCGCTTCCGCCTGTGTCTCAGCTTCCTGCGGTGCCTCGGCTTCCTGGGCGAGCGCAGGCACGACGGCGAGCGAGCTCAGAGCGAACATCAGTATCCTCATCTGTCGATTCATCTTCATCCCTCCGGTTAGGAGGTACGAAGTGTAGACGATCAGACGAATTGAAAAAGGCCCCGTCGAAACGGAGCCTTTGGAGCGGGTGTACGTCGGCAAAACGTCTCTTAACTCAGAGCCCTTTTGTATCCGAGTTCAGCTGACGGGACACAATCCCCGACGAAGCCTTCGCGACCATTCAGCCGAGCCTGCGAGACCCGCTGCCAGGCCTAACCCTCGGCTTGGCAGTTGGTGTATTCGTCGAACCACGCGTAGGTGTCGCGGAGGGTCTCGATGATGGGGCGAGCGACGTAACCCAGCTCTTGGCTGGCTTTGTAGTGGCACACGCTCGGCGAGAACTGCAGCGCGTGCATCGAGTCCGGCGTGATGAGGGGGACCTGGTTACTGGGCGTGAGCTTGAGCACGAGCGGGGCCAGACCACTGGTCAGCGACACCGGCACGGAGATCCGCGGGGCCTTCACGCCGGTGACCTGGGCAACGAGTTGGGCGAGCTCCTTGCTGCTGTGGCGGTGACCGGACAGGAGGTAGTTCTCGCCGGTGCGGCCCGATTGCTCGGCGGCGAGCATCCCGGCCGCGAGATCGCGCACGTCGACGAAGTCGAACCCGCCCCCGACGTTCACGGGGATCTTGCGATCGCGAAGCTGGAGAAGCAGCTCACCCATCCGCGAGGGGCCGTAGTCGTGTGGTCCGATGACCGCCGTCGGGTTCACGATCACGGCATCGAGGCCTTCGGCGATCGTGGCGTGGACCTCGTTCTCCCCCTCGTTCTTGGACCGGTCATAGGGAGGACTGTGGTCACCGGTGGCTCTCGGACCGGTCTCGGTGAGCTCGGGTCCAGACCGCTCGAGGTCGAAGGCGTGGACCGAGCTGCAGTGGACGAACCGCGACACACCGCACGCCAGCGCAGCCTGGGTGGCGTTCCGCGGGCCCTCGACATTGACGCGGCGGACGATCCCCGTCGGGTCACCGGTAATCGAAATGATAGCCGCCAGATGGAAGATGGTGTCCGCACCGCCGAACGCTTTCTCGAGCGATTCAGGCTCGAGCACATCGATGGGTACGTGCTCGACGTCGAGGCCTGCCAGAGCCTCGGTTTGTCTCTTGTCGGCGGCACGGACTTCATCGCCGCGTTCGAGGAGGGCACGGACGAGGTTGGCGCCGACATGACCATACGCGCCAGTGACGACGGTGAGCATGGCCGAGATACTATGGTGCGAGCGCGCCCGCTGCCAGGCCTAACTCTTGGCCTGGCAGTCGGCGCAGACGCCGTAGAGCTCGAGCTTGTGTCGCACGAGCTTGAAGAAGATCCGACCGAGGTTGACCAGAAAGTCGGAATGTCACGCAACTGCGTGGACTGTTCGACCGATAAGCACGGCTTGCACTGAGCTCGACTGAATCGGGGCGAGGGCCACAACGAAAAACGGCCGCGTGGAACGGGCCGCAATCGTCAGTTGGAGCGGGAAATGAGATTCGAACTCACGACTTCAACCTTGGCAATATTCGCCTACTAGCCCACGACACCATTCGGGAAATCCAGCAACATCGACCACAGCGGGGCCCGGGGCGTTGCGTGCCGTGCCGAGGTGTCCCGTGCAAAGTGGAAGGTTGGGTGGAAGTTCTACAGCAGATCAGACCAGCGGCTTCTCCGCGACGA
>QMMB01000474.1 GCA_003647035.1 Deltaproteobacteria bacterium
GACGCGCGCCCGGACCTCAATCGCGCAGACTTGCGTGACGTCCACTTCGACGGCTGGTTCGAAGCGGGGCTCACGGGCTCCGAGTGCGTGCTTCGCCTGCGCATGAACAGTTGTAACAAGGCGTCGATCGCCGAGAACGGGGGCAGCGTCGAGGGGCTCGATTGCCAAGAGCGCGGGGACTCCCGCTTCAAGTTCCTCAGCTACGTGGACCAGCCCGGAACGGGTTTTCTAGGGATTGCCACCTTGCGTGGCGATCCAGTCACCGGCGAGATCCTCGTCGGTGACGCGAACATCGGGGGTCCCGCTCTCGACCGCTACCGCACCACCGCACTTCAAATGTACGACCTCATCAACGGAGATCTGACCGACGAGGAGTTCCTGACCGGCGAGGATGTTCGGACATATCTGGAGAACCTCGACAGGGTGCAGCTCCCGGCGCGTCCGCGCATCGACTTCAGCGTCGCGCTTGCCCACGGGACCGCGTTGCCTTCCGATGTTGCTTCAGTCGACCAGCGCATGGCCGCGTTCGCGACGCGCGCACAGTTCTTGGCAGGGCCTGCGGGTCGCTCCAATACGTTCATCGATAGGCGAGCAGCGCTCAAAGGTAGCGACACCGAGCGCCGGCTGATGGAGAGCTTCGAAACGTTGATGCTGGCCGGCATCGACGTCGTACCAGACGGGTTCGGGCCGGCCGATATCGGCGATGATATTCTCGACCGAGTTTCGCCATTTCGTGTCCCGGCGCACGAGCAGCTTCGCGACTTCATCGAGCAAGAGAACGCGATTTCACGACGCAATGTGATGATGCCCAACGAGTTCATCGACAACTCGGTGCTCTTTTTCGTGAACCAGCACAAGAATTGGCCGCGCGCGCGCCTCGAAATCGGGCTCAATCGGTTGCTCTACTTCCACACACAGCTGCACGAGCTCGGGCATTGCTTGGGTCTGCGCCACGACTTCGGCGCGTCTGCTGACACCGGTAACTACGACGACGAGTACTACCATATCAACCGCCAGTTTCCGTTGCCCAACCCGGCTGCGTACGACGTAGACGGGACGCCAGGGTTGAACGCGACTGAGCAAATCGCATTTGAGGCGGCGCTCGACGAGGCGCGCCGCAAGCGCGAGCTCGCGGGGATCGACACGCACATGGATTCCTCCGTGATGGAGTACAACGCGCAGTGGTATGGTCGTACTGTTACCGAAGCGGGGAGGTACGACATCGCCGCGCTGAGCTTTGGCTATGGCGATCTCGTCGAAGTCTACGAGAACACCGACCGGCGGGATGTCGCTGACATCGACCCAACCAACACCGGTAGGGCCTGGGCGAAATACTACCAAGGTGGCGAAGCCTGCGCCGTCGATGCGGACTGTGCCTTCAGCACAGAGGGCTCCCGCAGTGGCGAGCTGAACGACGTCAACCTCTCCGCCGGGCTCACGCAGTCCTGCGTGCCACATCCAAATGGGGAAACCACGCACGGTCGCATTTGCAGCGGCTTTGATGACGACGTCGCCGCCCTCGCGGTGGGCAACCCGCGGAGCGCGCATCTCCCAGTCGACTATCGCTTCTGCTCCGACGAGCGCGTTGGAACACTCGGCTGGTGCCATCGCTTCGATGAGGGCGACAGCTATCGCGAGATCGTCCGCAACCTCGCCGAGCAGTATGAACGCCAGTACATATTCACCAACTTCCGCCGCTATCGTTCGGACTTCGAAATCGGGCAGTACATCTTCGGTCGCCTGATCGGTCGACACTTCACGATCTTGCAGGACATCTTTCAGAACCTCTTGTTCCGCTATCAAGTCGACCCCGAGTTCCGGACCGACGACGACGACTTCGGGTTTTACGATCAGTTCATGGCCAGCGCCGATGTATTGAACTTCTACGCCCGAATTCTCGGTCAACCCGACATCGGCTCGTACGCGTTCAATCCTGCGAGCGGCAACTTCGAACGTTTCAGCGCGACCCCAGATGCCTTCGGCGCCGAGGTGAGCTTGTCTATCGGCCTCGGGCGATACCTATCATCGACCTACCAGCGAGGCCTGACGGGGATCTTCCGGATCGAACGCATCGGCTCGTTCTACGACAAGTGGTTCGCCATGCAGATGCTCACGCAGCGGGGGTGGACGACCAGCTTCACGCGCGACGTGCCGTTCTGGACCAATTTCTACGACTTGTTTCCCATCGAGATGCAGCAGGTCTTCCAAGGCATCATTCAGGACCAGCCGGAGTCGATCTCTCCGCGCATTGCGTGCGACCCGAGCAGCCCTCCTGATTCGTGCGTCGACGCGCGCGTCATCTACATGGACTTCTATCGAGGGGACTGCAGTCAACCCGAAACGTGCCGGCCCGATCCGGTCGCGGAGACGTACGCGGGGCTGGACATCATCGACGGCGGAAGCTCGGTGTTGTTGCAATACCTCGCAGCGGTGTTCGCCTTGGCCGACTTCCCGGTGTTTTTCGACACGACATTCCAGAACCAGCTTTTCATCTGCGTCGAGGGCGAGGGCGACTGCTTCGACCCGAGTGATGGGTCCGTCGAGGGTGTGGACTTCGTGCGACATCGCTCCTCGCGCTTCGGAAAAACGTTCCTCGCGTTTCAGATCGAGCCCAGTATCGCCATCCCGAATCAAGAGTCGATCGGGTTCAACATGGTCGAGGAAGCCTCCAACAACGCGTTCGCGATCGATATCCTCGATCGTCTTGCTGACGGGCAAACCGTTCCGCAGGGCGAGCTAGACGAGCTCGAGGCCCGAGGTTACCACCTCCCGCTCAGCGTGGATGAGGCTCTTTCCGACTTGAGCAGCTTGGACCGACGCCAACGCAGTCTCGAGTCGTTCTTCTTCCAGTTGATCGACCTTCAACGCCAGCTCGGCATCGCGAGTTACCTGGGGTTTTGAGCAATGACTAGCGCCAAGCACATCACCCGCCTGTTCGCGCTGTCCTTGGCGCTGTCCTTGGCGTTGTCCTGCGCGGCCGGCTGCACCAAGGGGGGGCCAAGCGTGGATCGGACGCAGCCAAACCTGGTCGACGAGGACTTGTTCGAAGGCGAATGGTGGGTTGCCCAAACCGTGATCGAGGCTGACGCCGACGCCAGCGGACCCACGTGGACCGGCGACATGGGGTGGGCTGACCTCGCCATCGACAACAACGGGC
>QMMB01000475.1 GCA_003647035.1 Deltaproteobacteria bacterium
GGGGCACGGCGGAGTACATGCAAAACGCAACCACCGAGGAGGGCAGCACGCCGAAACGGTCGATGAGGCCCCCGCCGGCGAGCCGTACAGTGAGCGCGACCAGCGCAAAGCCAATGAAGAAGCTACGGAGCTCCGTCACGCCGAACTCGAGCGCAAAGGGTTGATGCAGGGTGAACAGGGCGGTGAACGCTGCGGTCATCGCGAAGGTTGCGCCATACACCTGCAAAAGCGGCCACCCGAGGATTGGGCGGCGCGCTTCCTGCGCGTGGGGCTGGTGCCGTGGTGGTTCTTTCAAGCGCGTGCGGAGCGGCGCCGCGAGCAGGCCGGCAGGCGCGCTCGCGGCGAAGACGCTCCTCCAGCCTGTGGCGTCCGCGAGCATCGCGCCGATGGTCGGCGAGACGGCGTTCATCCCGAGGTTTGCAGCTCCGAACAGGCCGAGTGCCTGTGCCATGCGATCGCTCGGCGCGATGTCTGCGGTCATCGTGCCTGCGGCGTTGAAACCCATCACCATCCCGACGCCCCAAGACATCTGCGCGAGATAGAGCAGGGGGCCCTCGTGATCGACGAACAGATAGAGCGCGCCGGTGCAGGCGAGCATGATGTTTCCGAACACGAGCCAGGGCTGGCGGCCGTACCGGTCCACCAACCATCCGATGAGCGGCGTGATCGCGACGGCAGTGAGTCCCTGAACCGCGACCGCGCGCCCGATTCCCGCGGCGTCCATGCCGAGCTCCGTCGCGAAGAATTTCGGCAGAATCAAATAGAACGACCACGAGAACCCAAACAACGACACCGACGCGAGCAGCAACAGAAAGTCGCGCGACAACAGTCGCGGGGTCTCGTTGGTGGTTTCAGATTCTTGCGGTGTCGGCATCGAAGCGTGTCTTTAGCACCGTAAATCCGGTTGTGGTTCAGAGTTTCACGTCCGTTTCTGGGGCTATGAAAAAAGCGGCGATGCTGGTAGCGTCATGACTCAATCCTAGCTGAACGGGGGTTTTGTATGCGTGTTGCTGACGTCATGAGTGACAGGCCGGTGACGATCGCACCGGACGTTCCCGTCGCTGAGGCCTTTCGAGTCGCCTCGGCCTTTGGGGTACAACACCTCGTGGTCACGGAGGGGCGTTTCCCGGTTGGCGTAGTCTGCATCCGCTGCGATCTCGGGGACGCATTCCCCCGCAGGCCAGTCAGCTTCTACATGACGCAGCCCATCACCATCGGCGCGTACGAAACCGCCGAGCGCGCGAGCCTTCAGATGTGCGAGAAGGGGGTGGGCGCACTGATCGTGAGGGGCGGCGACAGCGGCTGGGGGATCGCCACCCGCGGCGACCTGTTGCGAGCGGGTTTCCACGCCGGCGAGGAAGAAGGCTTATTCTTCTGCGCCGCTTGTGGGACGCACATGCACGTCCACCCGGTGCCTGGCTGCGAGTGGGTCGCGTTCTGCGTTGACTGCTGGGATCGAGCCGGGCCGCCCCGGGTCGGCGACGACCTCGGCGAATCAGACTAGAGACAGCACACGGGCCCGGGCCCTGGCGTGCGTTGACTTCTACGCAGGAGGACGGCTCGGGATGGGCAGCACAGCGATTGGGTCGGCGCCTAGTCGTATGTCGACTTGAGATGCCGGGCGACGGGGCCCCCGATCGCGAGCACGCCCGTCCCGAGCCGTCCTCCGGTGACTCAGTCGCACAACACAGTTGCTGCCGCTGACACTGACAGCGACACTGTGATAAGCACGGCTCGCGTGTCCGCGACCTCCGACGACCGAACCTTCACAGTCTCCTCCTGGCTCTTCGCCCGCGGCCTAGGCGCGGTCCTCCTCATCGCCTTCGTGTCGCTGGGCGTCCAGGCCCAGGGGCTCTTCGGCTCCCGCGGCGTGATGTCGATCGCGACGTTCGTCGCAGCGGCGAAGAGTGCGGGGCACAATTTCTGGCAGCACCCGAGCGCGCTGTGGTGGTCGAGCGGCGACGCGATGATCACCGGCGTCTGGCTCGTGGGGCTCATCGCTGCGGCGGCGTTGCTCGCCGGGTTGGTACCGAAGGTCTCGCTGTTGGTTTCCTGGTTCGCCTATCTCTCGTTTGTCAGTCTCGGCTGGCCGTTCATGTCGTTTCAGTGGGGCACGCTGCTGGTGGAAGTGTCGTTCACCGCCGTCTTCTTCGTTCCGTGGCGCGCCTGGGATCGACTGGGCGGTCACGTGGGGCCGCACCCGGTGGCCCGCTGGGCAATGTGGTGGCTGTGGTTTGGTCTGGTGTTTCGATCGGCCTACGTGAAGTTGGCCAGCGGCGACTCGGCCTGGACGGACCTGAGCGCGCTCACCTATCACTACTGGACGCAGCCACTGCCCACCCCGCTCGCGTGGTATGCGAATCTGCTGCCGGACTGGTTTCAGGTGCTTTGCTGCGCGCTGATGTTTGCCGTCGAACTGGGCGCGCCCATCCTTTTGTGGGTTCCTCGAGCATGGGCTCGGCGTACCGCGGCTGGCTCGATCATCGGCTTGATGATCCTGATCGGACTGACTGGGAACTACGGCTTTTTCAACCTGCTCACGATCGTGCTGTGTCTCCCACTACTCGACGACCGGCTGCTCCTCCGCATCGTCCCCAATCGATACGCCCCGGCCCAACCCGCACCCGAGACCCCGAGAAGGCTCCCCTGGCCGGCCCTAGGGCCCGCGCTGGTCATCGTGCTTTCAGCCGCCGTCTTCTTCCCCGGCACGTTCGGTTCCCGGGTTCCGAGGGTACTCGGCCCGATCTACCCTTTCAGCACATTCAACAGCTACGGCCTGTTTTCGGTGATGACCACTCAGCGTCTCGAGATCAACCTCGAGGGGACGCGGGACGGCGAGAATTGGAAGCCATACGTTTTTCGCTACAAGCCCGGCCCGCTCGGGAGAGCGCCCGTGTGGACCGCGCCGCACCAGCCGCGGCTCGATTGGCAAATGTGGTTCGCTGCCCTCGGCGACTACCGCCGGAACACGTGGCTCGCCAATCTGATGACAAGGCTACTGCAGGATGAGCCCAGCGTCCTCGAGCTCCTCGACGACAACCCGTTCCGGGACGAGCCTCCAAGACAGGTGCGCGCGCTCATCTATCAATACGAGCTCACCAATGCCGAGGAGCGCAATGCCACCGGGCAATGGTGGAAGCGTCGCGATCGA
>QMMB01000476.1 GCA_003647035.1 Deltaproteobacteria bacterium
GCGATGGACCTCCTGTCGGAGCATACGCTCGTGGTCGAAGGCGCCGACAATCTCGCGACGAAGTTCTTGGTCGCCGATGCGGCGCGCCTTGCGGGCGTGCCGGCTGTTCAAGCAGGCGCGGTCCGTTGGGCCGGTTGGGCCTTTTGCGCCCTCCCCGACTCCGCGTGCCTGCGCTGCCTTTTCGAGGACATCCCCCGCGATCGGGTTGACACTTGCGCCGAGGCTGGCGTCGTTGGACCAGTCGTCGGGGTGCTTGGCGGTCTCGAGGCGGCTTTGGTTTGTCGCTTGCTCCAGGGCGAACGCCCGGGTGGCGAGCTGTGGCATTATGATGCGCTCAAGGGCGCGCTTCGAAAGACGTTCGTGCGTCGCCGAAGCGATTGTCCATTGTGCGCTGGAGAAATTCAGGACTTGCGAATGGAGCGGTACACGGCGGCTTGCGCCGCATGATCCAAGCTCGCAGTTGGTAGGACTCAGAAAGGAACGCACATGGCTGTTACGGTACGCATTCCAACCCCCCTCCGAACCCTCACCGGTGGAGCAGACGAAGTCTCCGTCGACGGTGGCACGGTGGCTGAGGTGATCGAAAACCTCGAGACTAATCATCCGGGCATGAAGGACCGCCTTTGTGATGACAAGGGCGTGCGTCGCTTCGTGAACATTTACGCGAACGACGAGGACATTCGCTTTCTCGACAATCTCGAGACGGTGCTGAAAGAGGGCGACACCTTGAGCATCGTTCCGGCCATTGCGGGCGGTGCCTCGCTTTGAATCTCGACGCCGCAGCACGGCGTCGTTACGCGCGCCAGCTTCTTCTCGGTGAAATCGGCGAGGCAGGCCAGGTGCGCCTGCTCGAAGCCGGGTTTCGCCTGGGGGCGGATGGCGATGCGGACGCAACTGCTGCGGCGGTGGAGTATTTGGAACGGGCGGGCTGTGTTGCGGACGAGACCGGCGCGCTGCTGCGCGTCCCAAACCCGAGCGCTGTGATGCGGTGTGCCGGGTGCCCGGCGCTTCGAGAGCCCGCAGCTGCGATGATGGGGGCGTTCTCGGCGGTCGAGCATCTCAAGGAAGTTCTCGGCATTGCGGCGGCGCGCGAGCTGTCATCCGAGCTGACGTTGAGCGACGAGGGCTGATGCGTTTTCGAAGGATGGAGTCGATTGTCGAGGCGGTAGGCAACACGCCGATGGTACGCCTGCGCGCGCTCGAGAAGGATGCGCCCGGCACCAAGATCTATCTCAAGCTCGAATACGCCAACCCGGGTGGTTCGGTCAAAGACCGCCCTGCCCGCCAGATGATGCTCGACGCGATCGAAGACGGCCGGCTCACTCACGACAAGATTCTCATCGACGCGACCAGTGGCAACACCGGCGTGGCGTATAGCTTCTTGGGCGCTGCGATGGGCTATCGCATCCAGCTCGTGATGCCGTCGAACGTGTCGCAAGCGCGCAAGGACATCACAGAGGCGTTTGGCACTGAGATCATCTACAGCGATCCGATGGAGGGCTCGGATGGCGCGATCGTCCAGGTGCGCAAGATGGTCGCCGAGGATCCGGACCGCTACTTCTACGCCGACCAGTACTCGAACCCGTCGAATCCCCGTGCGCACTATCTAGGCACTGGACGCGAGATCCTCGAACAAGTTGGCGACGAGATCACGCACTTCGTGGCGGGGCTTGGGACCAGCGGGACCTGTATGGGCACGACGCGACGTTTGCATGAGCACGGCCGCAAGATCCAGTGCGTTGCGGTCGAGCCGGCCGAGGCTCTTCATGGGCTCGAAGGGCTCAAGCACATGGCCAGCTCGCTCGTGCCGGAGATTTACGACCCCAAGGTTCCCGATGAGATTCTACCGGTGGGCACCGACGCCGGCTGGGACATGTCCGACCGGTTGGCTGCTCAAGAGGGCTTGCATGTCGGGCACTCGACGGGCGCCAATGTGGCCGGAGCTCTCGAGGTTGCCAAGCGCGCGGACGCGAGCTGCGTCGTGGCCATTGCGTGCGACCGGGGCGACCGGTACTTCGCGCCGATGAAATGGGAGAAGCGCTATGAGTGGTGAATCGTTGCCTTGGGTATCTGGTGACCTCGAGATCCACAAATCCGTGATGGACGAGATCGAACAGCACGCGATCGAGGACTACCCGAGCGAGAGCTGCGGTTTTGTCTTCGGCCCGGCCAACCAGCCTGCTCTTCTCGACGCCCTGCGGCGTGAGGAAAACGAGGCGGACAAGTACCACAAGCTCGATCCGATCACCTTTCCGCGCACTTCAAACACCTACTTCAAGATCAACGAGCTACGCGCCGCGCGCACGTTCGAGCAGGGTCAGAACGAAGGCAGGCCGGTGAAGGTCATCTACCATTCGCATTGCGATGCCGGGGCGTACTTCTCCGACGAGGACGCCGCGACGTTCGCGAACGAGGGTCAGTTGATGTGGCCCTGTGCCTACATCGTCGTGAGCATCATGAACGGCGAGGTCGCCGAGCGACGTCTGTGGGTTCACGAACCGGGGACCAACGGTTTCCGGGAGTCGACGCTAACGATCCGAGAGTCCTGACGCCTCAGTCGCACACTCCAAGAGCATAGTGTGCGAGAGAAAAGATCCGCTCACTAGTTGTTGGTCTGGCGCTGGCGCTCTCGGAGACGAGCCTTCTTGCCGCGCAGGTCACGGAGGTAGTAGAGGCGCGACCGGCGGACGTGGCCGCGAGCGGTGATTTCGAGTTTCTCGATGCGCGGCGAGTGGAGCGGGAAAATACGCTCGACGCCGACGCCGCCGGACATCTTGCGGACCGTGAACGTCGCACCAGCGCCGCCGCGAGTCTTGCGAATCACAACGCCTTTGAAGACCTGAACGCGCTCCTTCTCGCCCTCCCGAATACGGAAGTGGACGTTGAGCGTGTCGCCCACCCGGAAGCCGGGTAGATCACGTAGCTGCGACTTCTCAATCGCCTCGATTTCAGGAACGGTTCCACTCATCACTAAGCCTCATGCGAAACGGAGCCCGGAGTTAGCACGGGGTCAAAAGGGGGTCAACGCGGGTTGTGGGGCTGCGATTTCACACCGAAAAGCCGATCCAGCGTGATCGCAACCGCCGCCCTGACGGAGAGATGGTTGAAGTCTGTCGGTCCCACAATCGGCTCCAGAAAGACGTCAGCACGC
>QMMB01000477.1 GCA_003647035.1 Deltaproteobacteria bacterium
CGACGTACGGGGACTTCTACGCAGGAGGACGGCTCGGGATGGGCAGCACACTGGCTGGCGCTGAGAGAGTCACTACGGGAGCGTCCTGCGCGCAAGCTCCACCGGATCGTCGCCCGCTCGAAGCGCTCTCATCCAAAACCGATAGCTCTGCTCGTCCGCGTCGATGACGTAGTCCTGCAGAGGCGCCCTGCCCCACGAGTTGTCGCCCGCAACACCGCGTTGGGCCCGGTCGAGGTTTAGGTGCACGTGGCCGTCGGCAACTACCTCGTGCGGGTGCTTCGCGGGCTCGAGCGCTTCGATGGAGAAAGGTGAGGCGTTGACGCTCAGCATCGGCGCGCCGACCGCCAGCAAGCCACGCCCAGACGCGTCCGTCAGCGCGACGAAGCGCGCATCCGCCTTGTTGCCACTCTCCTGAGGGCGCGCATAGGGAACGAATTGGTCGACGACCAGTCCGTCGTACAAGCCCACCGGCAGCAGCAGACGGTCCGAATAAGTCGGCTCTGGACCTGGGCCGAACCACTGGACGCGATCGAAGTCGCCATCGAGGGCGGTGCGCATCCCGAAGCGCGGTAGCTCGGGCAAAGTCTCCCTTGGCATGAAGCCGAGCTCGACACCAATCTCGCCTGACGCAAACACGCGATAGGTGAGCGCGAAGACCGCATCGACGCCATTGGCCTCAGCCTCCGCCGTGATCACGGTTTCCTTGTCCGAGCTGGTGTCGACGTTCAGCGTGGTCACGGCAAGCGCATCTCCCAGGCCCTGCCAAACGGCCGCCCTCCTTGGGAGAGAGTTGCCGACATCGTTGTCGGTCATCGCCCGCCAGAAGTCGGGCCGCAGCGGCTCTGTGAGAAGCTCGGTCTCCCCAGCGGCAAAAGAGGTCACGGCACCGCTCACCTTGTCGACCTCGACGGAAAAACCCGCTCCTACGACTCGGATGAAGCTATCGTCCTGCGTCACTTCAAGCGCGGGTGCTTCGGTGTGTTCTTTCGCAGATCCCGGCACCCCCGAGGGAAGGAGGAAATCGGCCCACGCGACCTCGTAGCCTGCATCGGCCCAGAGCTGATCTTCCTTCAACTGAAAGGACAACCGGATTCGCGGTTCGGACCCCGGAGGCACCCCGATCTCGATGATGGGCACGTTGACCTCGGCGCTCTCCCCTGGCGCCAAGCTGGGGAGATCGAGCGGTCCCTCGGCGAAGACGGCGCCATCGATGGTGAACTCATAGCGGCCGGTCAGCCGCTCGGTCCAATCAATGTGGTCGTAGCGATTCGTCACCCGCACACGCCCCGCAGCCGGGTCGACCGCCTCGACCTGCACCGGCTGCATCACTTTCTTCACGACCGCGAGGCCTGGATGAGGCGTTTGGTCTGAGCCGAGCAACCCGTTCATGCAGAAGTTGTTGCCGAATACACCTAAAGGCCCCCCCGCCTCCGGGACGGCCGGCCCGAGGTCGCCGCCATAGCCGAAGAAGGTCTCGCTCGTGGAGCCGGGAACCGGCAGTCGAATTCCCTGATCGATCCAGTCCCAGATGAAGCCTCCCTGCGCTTGCTCGTACTCGTAAAAGACGTCCCAGAACTCTTTCATGTTGCCGTTGCTGTTGCTCATGGCGTGCGCGTACTCGATCAAGATGATCGGTCGCGGCTGAGGTTCGCTTGCGTACTCCTCCACCTGCTCCGCAGTCCAGTACATCGGGCACTGAATGTCGCTATGGTCGGCCACGATGTTGAACCCACCCCTCGCCGTGCCCTCGTAAGAGACAATGCGAGACGGGTCGCGCTCGTGGAGCCAGTCGCTGATGTGGTCGAACGTCTCGCCATCCCCCGCTTCGTTCCCCATCGACCAGATGATGACCGAAGGATGGTTCTTGTCGCGCTCGACCATCCGCTCGACGCGCTCTTGGTGCATGGGCTCCCATGCGGGAAGCCGCCCGAGGTTGAGGTCGAGCAACTGCCACAGCCCATGTGACTCGATATTCGCCTCGTCGACCAAGTACATGCCGTACTCGTCGGCAATCTCGTACCAGCGCGGCGAAAGCGGATAGTGACCGGGGCGCACGGCGTTGAAACCGTGTTGCTTGAGCAGCCTCATGTCGGCGACCATCTGCTCTTCGGGCACGTAGTGGCCGGTGTCGGGATTGTGCTCGTGCCGGTTGACGCCGCGAATGAGGATGGGCTTGCCGTTCACTTGCAGCACTCCGTCTCGGATTGCAACGTCGCGGAAGCCGACTTGCCGGAGGAAGAGCTCCCGCAGTCCCGACTCGTCCTTGCTCATGACCACCAACGAATGGAGATTTGGCGTCTCCGCCGTCCAGAGCGCCGGTTCCGAGACCACGCCGGTCAGTTCAATGGCGGTCTCTCCACAGGGCTCGAGCGTGACGGTCTTGGTTGCAAGGTAAGTTCCGTCAAGCTGGGCCTCTACCGTCACCGTCGATCCGCTCTGAACGAGCCGCCGGAGGTCGACGCGCACGGTCACTTCCGCTTCCGAATACGTTTCGTTCAGCTCGGCGCGAAACTCGATATCGCGCACCTGCGAGCTGGCGGCGGACCAGAGATAGGCATCGCGGAAGATACCGCTCAGGTTCCACATGTCCTGCTTTTCGAGCCAGGTTCCATCGGACCACCGGTACACCTGCACGGCGAGGACGTTTTCGCCGTCGCGCAAGAACGGCGTCAGATCGAATTCGGCGCCCGCCCGGCTTCCTTGACTGTAGCCGACACGTTGGCCGTTCAACCAGAGGTAAACCGCCGAGTCGACGCCATCGAAATGGATGAACACGTGGCCGGCAGGCCAGTCCTCGGGAATCTCGAACATGCGGCGATAGGAGCTGACGCCGTTACCATCCGCAGGGATTATCGGGAACTCGAAATCGGACTTGAGCTCGGGATCAAAGGGATAGTGGATGTTGAAATAGATCGGTTCCCCGTACCCGAGCATCTCGACGTTGGATGGCACGTCGATTGTGTCCCAAATCGAATCGTCAAAGTCGACCGCCTCGAAGCCCATCGGACGCGCCGCCGGTGAGTCCGAGAAGTGGAAGCGCCATGGCCCGTTGAGCGAAAACCGATAGGGTCGGACCTCATTGTCTTCGAAGAACCCGTCAAGATCGAAGGGAACAAGTGACGCCCTCGGTTGCTCCCGGTTGA
>QMMB01000478.1 GCA_003647035.1 Deltaproteobacteria bacterium
ATCGACATGGTGCCTCGTTGCCAGGGCGTGCCGTCCTTGCGCGCCGGTCCGGCCCAGATGTCGACGACCGGTTTCCCATTCAAGAACACGGCCGCCGCCGCGCCGCCGCCGTAGTACTTGATCTGCTTGCGCAGGAGCTTTGCCACGGGTTCGAACCGTGGTTCGTACGCGCCCTTGATATCCATGTCCCGAGCCATCACCTGCACGCTATCTAGCTCACTAGTAGCGATATGTCAGCTGCGCGGAAAGAAAGAAGGTCCGTACCTGGTAGAGGTCTGCGCTGTGCGACGCGACGGGGAGCCGCAGCATGACGCCAATGCTCCATTTCTCACTGAGCTCGATCGCCGGACCCATCGCGAGCTCACCGACGAAGAAGGTCACCCATGTCCTCGGTCTAAAACGTCACCCCTGTCTCCGGTCGCACAGGAGAGGCATTGGCCGTCAGCGGTTTTCATGAAAGCGGCCGGCGAATGCGCGCAGCGGCAAGTCGGCGCTGGTGATGAGGCCGGGACGGGCTTCGCAAACCGACTCGACGGCATTGAGCGCGGGCATGCCCGTGATCGTCATGCCGATGGAGGCCATGTACGCGGGGTCGCTCCAGTCCATTTGTCCCGAGTCCATGGCCGGGAGAATCATGTGGCGGTTCATGATCTGTGGATTGCCGCGGACAGTCATGATGTAGCAGTTCTGCACGTTCCACTTCGGTTCGGTGTTCGGCGTCATCTGCCACTCGAGGTGAACCTCGATCTTGGGCTCGCCCTTCGCCTTGCCGATGTACTTCGCCAGGCTTGCGCCGACGGACCCTTTCGGAAGCACCCACCATCCCAGATCGACCTCTTCTTTGCAGGCACCGAGCTCGCATTCGAACGCGATCTCGTCGATCTCGATACCGCAGCAGTCCGCGATCAGGTAGATCGAGTCCGCAAAGACCGTGGCACCCGCCTCCAGCATCTGCGGGACCTCCGGATCGTCCACCGGACGCCCGTAACCGTGCTTCTTCCAGGTATCGACCGAGTGATGACACGAGACGTCCACCGTTTCGATCACCTGAATGTGGTCGATACGCGAGAGGCCTGCTGTGTTCACGATCGCCAGGATCTGCGCCAACCCCGGGTTCATACCGGTACCATAGAGCGTTGCATTGCCGCGCTTACCTGCCTCATCGACGAGCTCGGTCGACTTGCGACCCGAGGGGTGCGGGTGGTGCCGGTTACGGGAATAGCCAGTGATCCAATCCGACGTCGTAACGACATTGATGCCGCTCTCGAGCAGCCGGCAGAAAAGATCGATATCCGGCCAAACACCGAAGTACGTCACGCAGTCGGGCTTGGCGGCGATGACGTCGTCGATAGCGTTCGTTGCCAGTACGCCGATGGGATCGATCCCGACGATCTCACCCGCATCGCGGCCAACCTTGTCCTCACTGTAGCAATAGAGCCCGACTAGCTCGAGATCGGGATGTTGGACGGTCTTGGACACCATCTCGGCGCCCACGTTGCCGGTGGCGAACTGAAAGATTCTCAGGGGCGTCGTTCTCATCTCAGGGTTCTCCGGTGATTCAGATCGGTCCAAATATTGCCGCCGCAAAGTCAAGCAGGAACAGCATGATCATGCTGGCTGTGCACGCGGCGGCAGCGGTAAGCGCCAAGCTCCAGTTCGCGTCCCGTTCTTCGTCGAGGCGATAGAAAATCGGGAAGCTAGCGACGAAATAGAGCGAATAGAAGAGCGAGCCGTACGTGAGCATGCGCTGCATGTCTCGATAGTAGAACTGGTTTTCGATCCACGGGTTTGCCATCGCCTTCGTTTCCATCCAGGCCCAGAAATAGGCGACGGCGACGAGCAAGATCGGCCAAAGCATCGGTCCGATTGGAAGCCGGGAGGTTCGGATGCGGCGCAACACGATGACCGCCGTCGTATGATAGGTGATGAAGTACGCCTGCGTGAGCAAGTACATCATGACCGGAACGCGCTGCTCGCCCGATCCGACGAGCGTCGCATCGAAGGTGAGCTCGATCATCGGGTAGACGTAGACCATCCCGAGAATGTCGAAAAAGTACTCGGAGCCAAAGTAGTTCGCAGCGAAGCTGAATATCCCGATGTAGAGGTTCGCTTTGAACCAATACGTTTGGTACCAAGGCCGGCCGAGCGGTGTCTCGTTGCGGATCAGGGCAGGCACCGCCAGCAACGGAAGCGCAGCGGCAACACCAATCGCCAGGAAGCCCCATTCACCTACCCGAGCGGTGACGCCGAGGCCCATTACCAGTCCCATCAGGGTCATCCAGATCGGCGAGTAGATCAGGAAGAACTTCTCGCCCCACGCCTTGCTGGGATTCTCGGAGAACCAGCGTGGGGCAGCGTCGGTCGCCATGCCGCTCATCCAAAGAGCGCGATACGAATCATCGCCTGAAGGTTCTTGAGCTTCTCGAGCTTGCCGGGCTCCGGTCGAAGCGTCTCGTGACCTGGCAAGAGCTCGGCGCCCGCTTTGGCTTGGCGATGGATCTTCTCGCGAATCGTTGGGTTCAGATGGCCGCCGCCGGCGAGCTCGATGAAGATCGACTTGGCGTTGCCGAAGTCGAAGAAATCGCGCTGCCAGCTCCACTTGAAGTCGCCTGCGTACTTGAACCACGACCCACCAACCCCGGCGATTTCGTAGTCGCTTCCATCGGCACGTTTGAACGGCGCGACTTGCCGCCAGAACCCAACCACTTGACCCTGTT
The DNA here is from genome assembly GCA_003647035.1 of Deltaproteobacteria bacterium. Classification (GTDB taxonomy): domain Bacteria; phylum Myxococcota_A; class Polyangia; order Polyangiales; family Houyiibacteriaceae; genus SG8-38. The sequence continues at coordinate 2,718 of QMMB01000478.1, forward strand.
TCTCGTCGATGAGCACGGTGTCATACGGGTACGCCCAGTCTTCGAAGCCTTTCATGTGATACCCGAGCGCGACTTCTTTGATCTCCTTCAACCCGCGCGCCCAGAACTCCTCGTTGGGGCCGACGTTCCAGCGATACACGGCGTCATCGGTGTAGTGCGCGCCTAGATAGGTGCTCCAATCACCCTCCCGTTCGGCGTTGCGGTTGGCTTCGAGCCACCGTTCCATCATCTCTTCCAACTCTTCACGCGGAAACGCGGGCATCGCTTGTTCCTCTCTTGCGGTAGCGAACATTGATTGGGGGCTTGGGGCCGAGCACGATCCGCCCGAAGTCTGTATCCATCGGGTCGCCCACGAGCTCGAAGTCGTAGTTGTTGAGCAAGACGCCGAAGATGGTTTTCATCTGTAGGATGGCGAAGGCGTTG
>QMMB01000479.1 GCA_003647035.1 Deltaproteobacteria bacterium
AAGAGCCGGCGTCGAGAGACTTGGACAACGAGTACGCGTCAGCGCTGCACGGGAAGTTCAAGGCCGACGAGGAGCACGGCAGGGCGCTGTTGAGATCTCGGGTTGGCCCCGTCTCATTCCTCAAGGGGTCGTTCTTGTTGGGGCGATCGAGGTTCGCGCAGTTTTGTCTTGGACACGAGGTGCTGCACGGCTCCTACACCGAGCATTCGGACCCGCAGTTCCAAGGGCGCGAGGGTTGGTACATGCCGCTCTTCATCCTGGACAAGCAGTGGGAGCATGGACACAACCGCTTTCACCATAAGCATCCGGGCGTGTTCGGGATGGATCCCGAAGCGACACCGGTGAACCACCGCGTCAGCGACGACTTCTTTGCGGAGAAGGGCGATCGCATCAGCGGGCTCATCAGTGCGCACATCAAAAACTTCCACTCGTTGTTCTTCATCGGAATCGTCGAAGCCAACAAGGTCAGCGAGGTCGACGAGAACGCCTGGAAAGACCTGTTCGCGTACAACAAAGAGCTCGCCAAGAAGGAGTTCGTGACGGTCCCGCTCGAGGCCGGGCTCAATGCGCCCCGAGTCCTGGCAGGGAACCTCCTTTCGTTCCTGTTCGCGGAGGTCATCAGTGGAATCCTGGGCAAGTCGACGCACATCCGGGATGACAGCGTCAGCCTCCACATGAAGGAGTACGACCCATCGAGCAGGGCACACTTCTACATCAACTCCGTGCTCAACGCGGGCAACATCAACTACCCATTCGACCGCTCGTACATTGGCGGCTTCGACAAGCACATCGAGCACCACCTCTTTCCCTTCCTCTCGAGCCGAAAGCTCGACGAGGCAAGCGACCGAGTCAAAGCGCTTTGCGAGAAGTACGACCTTCCGTACACGGAGGGCTCGCTGGGCAAGATTCTCTTGGAAGGCCTCAAGGTCGATCTGAAGGTCGTATTCGCCGCCTGAGCGCGGTCGCCGAGAGGTCTTCATGGGCAGCCCCAAGTACGTTCGCCCCCAAAAGCACAACAGCTGGTTCAACGTGGTTCCGGTGCGCGATTTCCCTCATCTGGGATCGCCGAAGGTTCCGTTTCTCGACTCGTTCGTGACTATGGAGGCCTCGCCCCGTGAGCCGGGGTACGTGGTCCGCTACGAAGGCGTGCATCCGATGCACGTGACCGTGCAGTACGGATTCATTTGCGTCTGGTTCGGCGACGATCTGACCAAACCCAGCTGGCCCTTTCCGGTTCTGTTCGATCGATCGTTCGGACGTGACTTTTGCATTGGTAAGCCGCGCGTCTTCAAGGACACGAACCTCTTGGACCTCATCGAGAACAACGGGGACCAGCTCCATTTCAAGACGGTGCACCGCTGGCACTCCGTGAGTATCTCTGACCACACCTACACCGACCGCGTCTTCCGCCTGAAGATGAGCGGCGTGATTTCCTACGCCCGCAGCTCGGAAAGCGCCGTGAAGAGAACACTCTCGCGGATTGTTCCGGTGTCCGATTATCACCAAGATCTGGCCTTCCATGGGCCGGGATTCGGCGCTGGGCAGATCTCCACCAATGGGGGGCTCCAAGCGCAACTCGTGCTCGCGTTCACGCCGATCGGAGACAACGACCTCAGGTTGTACCTCGCCGCGAGCGTCGATGAATCGACCTTGCCGTCGTGGCTACGCGCGCTGTTCCGCCTGAACCCGTTCGTCTCGCTGCACGATCTACTGTCGCGGGCTATCGTCAGGGCGGGTGCGGACGACACGGACGGGGATTATCGCATCTGGCGCTACAAGCGCTCGCTCAAGGACCCGAAACTCCTTCCCGGTGAGGCAGACATCGTGCGGATCCGGGAATGGATGAGCCAGTACTACTTGAAGGATTTCGAACAGCCCCCGCTTGCGATCAAAGCCGAGGAACAAAAACGATGGATCCTCCTCGGCCATGACGAAGAAATCACCCCCGGGAGAGTGCACTCGTTCACCGTCGCCGGTGAGGAAGTGGTTGCGTACCGCGCTTCGAACGGCGAGCTCTGCATCTTCGAAGCCCATTGCCCGCATCAAGGCGCCCACCTCGGCCGCGGCGGGCGGCTCGAAGACGACTGTCTGTCGTGCCCGTTTCACCATTTCTACTTCAACCCCCAGGGCGAGTTCGTCGGAACGAAGCCAGAGGGCAAACCCAAACCCCACATGAAGCTGCATCCCGTCGAGCACCGGCTCTCGGACGACCGGGTCGAGGTCTTCGTCTAGCGACCGCCCAGCGCTCAACGGGGTTTACCGCTTCTGAGCAATGGTCAGGTGCGCTTCGATCCAGTCGGCGATTCGCTCGGTCGGAGCGCAGGCTTTGATCACCTCTTCGATGAGAAACGCTTCGCCGTCGTCCGGGGTTGCGCGCAAAGCAAAACCGTTGACTCGCAAGAAGATGGCGGTGGCCGCGAAGGCCACTCGCTTGTTGCCGTCGATGCAGGCGTGATTGTTGGCGAGGCTCTGAAGCAGCGCCGCCGCCTGCTCACTCAGTGATTGATAGTAGCCGGAGCGTGGCCGGTGCAGAGCGGCGTCGAGCATTCCAAGGTCGCGAACGCCAGGCTCGCCTCCGTAGCGGGTGAGCAGGAGCGTGTGCAGCATCTGCACTTCCTCGATCGTGGGATAGATCGTCCCGGACACACGCGCCTACTTCGCAAGCCTGCGCAGGAGCTCATCGTGCTCGTGAAGCACCGCCTCGGCGGCCTCCCGAAACGCCGGCCGAACGCGGTTCTTGTCCAAGTACTCCTGCACGGCTTCACCCAAGACCCCGGCGACGGTGCGACCCTCTTCGCGTGCGTAGGTTCGCAGCGCATCCAAGGTCGCCCCGTCCATCTTGGAGCTGAACTTCACGGAATCACCCATGATTGTCAGTATTACCCCGATGTCTTGACATGTCAAGATTTATCAAGATAGAATGCTATTCCGGGACGGTGGCGAGCTGATATGTGTTCTGGAGCTCGTCCTGAACGACGGTCTTGGTGGGGGAGCGTGTCCCCGTTGGTGGGGCGGCGAGGCACGCCTCCCTGCCGACCAGCGAGCAAGTCCTCGGCCTCAAATTTTCGACCGGGTGATCCCGCCCTCCGCCGACGTTAGACAAACGTCTTCGTCGACGTTGTCCTGAGCGTGC
>QMMB01000480.1 GCA_003647035.1 Deltaproteobacteria bacterium
ACTGGTTGATCGGGCGCGCTGTACGACATTCGCGACCAAACCGACGAGCTCTTCACTTGCACGCCAAGCTCGAGCGATTTGAACTTGGTGACGACGTCCTTCGCGCTCTCATCGGCGAGGTACTGGTCCACGGTTTGGCCGCCTCCCCAGCCGATGTACTGCTCTTGCCCCGCATCACACGAGCCTTCGCAGAACAAGCTGCCGGGAAGGATCTCGGCGTTGCTGAGCATGCAAGCCATGCCGGTCTGATGCCCGTCGCCGATGGAGTCGTAAGCGACCGCCTGGTCCACACCGTCGAGGAAGATCAACTTGTCCGAGAACGGCGCCATCGCCGCGTGCAGCGGATGAGCGCTCAGATCCATGTTGCTGGGCGGGCTCCAGATGTCCTGCCGTGTACCGTTGGCAGTGAACCAGAAGACGACGCGTTTCGGCGCGCTCCCCGTCTGCGCTGCCCCTCTTTGTGGCAGCATGGCGTCCAACATCGGTAGACCGATGGCCACCGTCCCACCGAAGATGGTGCCCTTGAGCATCGCGCGGCGCCTGATCCGTTTCACTGAGGCTCTCCTGTCTCGGATGCGAAGTCGACCGCGCGGCGGTAGAGAAATGCATTGGTCTGCGTGAGCGCGACGAGCAAAGATCGAATGTTGAAGTTGGAAGACCGAAACACGTCGTTCAGTTGGTCCACGCTGCAGCTGTCTTCTTCGGTGACCGTTCGGTTGTATGCGAAACGGAACCACTGTGAGGACACGCACTCCTGAACCTGTGTGCTTTGCGCAAGGGCGGCCGCAAACTCGAGCGCCCCATCGTATTCACCGTCGATGTCGTCCGTCTGGACCACTTCACCGAGCGCATCGATAGGCATGCCATTCTGTTCATCTCGCCACAGCCCGACGCCATCGTAGTGCTCGAAGATGAAGCCGATCGGGTTCATCAAGGTGTGGCACCCGGCGCAGGCCGGATTTGCGCCGATCTCCTCGAACTGCTCCTTGGTGGTCTTGTTCGGGTCGAGCTCGGGCGGTTCGATCACCAAGTCGTTGGGCGGTGGGGGAAGCGTGTTGCACATCAGCTGCTCGCGAACGAACTTCCCGCGGAACACCGGCGAGCTCTGATTGGCGTTCGCATGGGTTGCCATGAGCCCCGCGCTCGTGAGAAGCCCCGCGCGACGCTCGGGGTCGAGCTGGACCTGGCGAAACTCCGGCCCCGCAACTGAATCGAGCACGTCGTCGCCGTAAAAGGTCGCGAGATCTTCGTTCATGAAGCTGTAGTTAGCCGTCAGCAGAGTTTGCAAGGAGCCGTCTCCCTCGAGGATGACGTGCTCGACGAATGCCCGGATTTCTTCGGTCCAAAGAGGGCGTAGCGAGGCGCTGAACGCTGGATAGACGCTCGTATCCTTCGTCACGGTGTCGAGATGAGTCAGCAAGAGCCACTGGGTGTGAAAGTTCCGAATGAGGTCCCGCGCCCTGTCGTCGTCGAGCATCCGCGTTGCTTGTGCAGCGATTTGCTCCTTGGTCGTGAGCTCGTCCGCCTCCGCTGCGGCGAAGAGCACAGCGTCGGGCATGGTGTTCCACAACATGTACGAAAGCTTGGTGGCCATCTCCCAGCTGGTGAACGGTACAACGTCGCCCTCGACCGGAGTTTCATCGCCCAGTTCCGGCCGATAGAGGAACGCCGGGGACTGAAGCACCGCCTCGATGATGACTTGAATGCCGTCTTCGAAACGCCCGAGGTCGGGTTCGTTGATCGCCCAGTCGAAGACGCTCTTGAGGAGCTCGACTTCAGTCTGCGACAGCGGTCGGCGAAACGCCCGTCTCCCAAAATCTCCAATGAACGACAGCGCGCAGGCGTCGCTACCGTCGAGCCCAGGATCACATTCAGGCAGCAGGGCGTTCATGTCGAGCACCGCCCGAGTGCCCACTCCTTCGGCAACTTTCATGTACTGCTCGATCAGCAGGTCGCTGCTCGTCAGCGCCGCTGCTTGGTTGTTGAATCCCGCGACCTCTTCCTCCGGCGGAAGCACGTCCGCAGGGTTGGTCGTATCGCCGAGGAGGTCGCGAACCGTGTTGTTGTACTCGAACCGTGTCAGCCGCCGGATCGGCGTATCCACCACACACAGACTCTTCGCGACGCTGTCGTTGATGGGACGTTCACCACCACCGCCGATTGTTCCATTGCAACCGACGAGGAAGACAGCACTAAGCAACAGACAGAATTTAATCCCTTGGGGCGGCAATCCGGAGGCTCCTTCAACGAGAGCCTTCCAGGATACACCCTAAAGGGTCGAGGCGCACTCCCGGCGACGAAAAAGGGGACAATCCCCCAGTGCGGGCCTCAGTCCTTCTTCAACAGCGCTTCGACCACACTTGGGTCGGCGAGGGTTGAAAGGTCGCCGAGTTGGTCTGTCTCGCCAGCGGCGATCTTGCGGAGAATTCGCCGCATGATCTTGCCGGATCGGGTCTTGGGAAGCCCCGTGACCACGCGAACTTCGTCAGGCGTGGCGATTGGACCGATGACCTTGCGCACCTGCTCCTTGAGCGCCCCTTGAAGCTCGTGAGGCTCCCAATCGGCGCCCGTGATGGGCACCACGAAGGCAAAGATGCCTTGCCCCTTGATCTCGTGCGGGCAGGGAACGACTGCTGCTTCCGCGACGGCTTGGTGCGCGACTAGGGCACTCTCCACCTCGGCGGTGCCCATACGGTGTCCCGAGACGTTGATCACGTCGTCCACGCGACCGGTGATCCAATAGTACCCGTCCTCGTCGCGGCGGCAGCCATCGCCCGTGAAGTAGAACGGCGGGTATTGCGAGAAGTACGTTTCGAGAAAGCGTCGGTGGTTTCCGTGGATCGTTCGCGCTTGGCCCGGCCACGGTCGCGCGATGCAAAGCAAACCACTGACATCGTTGCCCTCGAGGACCTTGCCGTCGTGGTCTACGAGAACCGGCTCGATACCGAACAAGGGTAAGGTTGCCGAACCCGGTTTCGTGGGCGTCGCGTTGGGCAGCGGGCTGATCATCACGCCACCGGTCTCTGTCTGCCACCACGTGTCGACGATCGGAAGCTGCCCTTCGCCGACCACGTCGCTATACCAGCGCCACACCTCGGGGTTGATCGGCTCGCCTACCGTG
>QMMB01000481.1 GCA_003647035.1 Deltaproteobacteria bacterium
CCCAAGCCCGGCAGGGGCAGGCACTCCCGTCGTCTTCCGGCCTCCTAGCTGCTGCGAGCGAGCTCGCGGAGCACGCCGTCCTGGTGCTCGCCGACGCCGCAGCCGATCCGCGATACGACGAAAGCATCGACGGCGTCCCCGGCCTCGACGTGCGGGGGCTCTTGTACCGGCCGCTGATCCATCGAGGCCGAATGTTCGGCGTCCTACAACTCGCCAACGGCCTAGCCGGCAAAATCTTCAGCGAAGCCGACTGCGAAATCGTCGACTACGTGACCCAACAGTTGAGCGCCTTCGTCGCGCGCGGCGCATCGGTGCCCAAAGCGGCCACCGTGCCGCACCGCGGCTAATTGGCCGCTTCGGCTAGCAACTGTTTGATCCGCTCTTCGAGCTCGGCAGCGTCCTTCTTTCGGAATCCCTCGTGGACGTATCGAATCTTCCCGTCTCTTCCGACGAAGTAAGAGGATGGCATCGTGCCGGGCTCGTACTTGGCAGCAACAGCAAGCTTGCGGTCGTGGACGATGCGGAAGCTTGCTGGCGTGCCCTTCAAGAAGTTGTCCATCTTCTTCGAGTTGCTGTCGATGTTGATCCCGATGAGCACGAGGCCCTGCTTGGCGTACTTCTTGTGCAGCGCCTCGAGGACCGGCATCTCCTGCCTGCACGGGCCGCACCACGACGCCCAGAAGTCGATGACCACGACCTTCCCTTTGAGCTCGTTGAGATCGACGTTGTTCCCGGCTCGATCGGGCATGTCGATGGCCGGCGGGGCCTCGCCGAGAGTCAGTGCGCTAGCAGTCGACGCGAAAGCCAGGACGAGCGCCACCCCGCAAACGGCCTGCCAGCACTTCACTGGTCGAGCTCTTCGCGGAGGTACGCACCGAGCTGGTCCGGTGGGAAGACGAAACGGCGATCGTTCACGTAGATCGACGGGGTCGAGTCGACGCCTGCCCCTTCACCTTCTGCACGGTCCGCAGCGATTTTCTCATCCGTTGCTTTGGACTTCATGTCGGCCTTGAAGCGCTTCATATCGAGGCCGATTTGCCGGGCGTAGTCGTCGAGGTTGGCTGCCTGCAGCTCGTCCTGCTTCTCGAAGAGCAGGTCGTGCATCTCCCAAAACTTCCCTTGTTTGTGGGCGGCGATGGTGGCCTTGGAGGCCTCGCGCGCCTTGGGATGCATGGGAAGCGGGTACTGTTTGAAGATCAGCTTCACCTTGCCATTCGACTCTTCCACGATCTTCTTGAGCATCGGGGCGGCTATCTTGCAGTGCGGGCACTGAAAATCGCTGAACTCATAGAGCGTCACCGGCCCCATGGGCGAGCCTCGCAATGGCGAATCGTGGGATGTCAGATTGTCGATCTTGGTGTCGTCGCTGTAACGGACTCGGTAGACGTCGCGGATCTCGTCGCGCGAATAGCCGTCATCTACGAGCCGCGCGACGTACCGCGCCGCCGGCACGCACCGTTTGCACTTCCTGCTCTCCGCGATGCAGCGAGCCACGCTCACCGGCTCGCCACAGGGCGACAAAAGCTCGTTGACCATGTCGATCCAGATGCCCTCGCTGAAGCCGTCGAGGGCGCTCGTGTCGACTTGCGGCAGACTCCGAATCGGCTCCTTCGAGGAACCAGAAGCGGGCTTGACCTCCGCCGGGCCACGTTTCGAGCCGCTGTCGGCTTCGGTTGACCGTTCACAGCCAAGCAACGCGACAGCGAACAAAACGCACAGTGCCATCCAGCGCATGAGGAAGCCGATCCTAGCAGAGATTCTGGGGCGATGCCGCGAGCTACGAATCGCTGTAGCTGTTGAGCTGGGCCCGAACGATGTCCTCATTGATTCCCGTTCGGATGTATTCCTTCAGACAATCGGCAATGGTTACCATCAAGTCATCCAGACCCTTGTCCTCGATCAGGCGCGACAGGAGGGACCTCGACTCGCGGCTGTCTTCGTCGCGTAAGAATTTCCGGACTTCATCGATCGTGATTCCGCCCTGAAAGTCAATGATTGCGTTTTCCATGAGGTAACGCGCAAACTCGTTCACATGACCCTCCATCTCGCCATAATTTGGTCATCTATTAGACACCCGAACGCCACCACGGCAAGCGATAAAGGTCGTGATGGGACCGGAGCCTGCTTTTCTAGACGTCCGGGTCGTGTAATTGTGCCCGGCCATGAAGCCCAAGACCCACCTCGAGGCAGATCCCCGCTTCTGCGGCACCCCTGAGACGCTGAGTGCCGGGTCCGCCCGGGTCGTCCTCGAAACTACCGAGTCGATGGTCGTCGACGCTCTGGGCCTGGTGCACGGGGGGTTCGTCTTCGGTGCGGCCGACTATGCAGCGATGCTGGCGATCAACGATCCGAACGTCGTCCTCGGGGCGGCGCATAGCCGCTTTCTCAAGCCCGTCCGACGAGGCGACCGTCTAGTCGCGAGCGCGCGGACCGTGAGTGCCCAGGGCAGGAAGCACGAAGTGCAGGTCGAGGCGACCGTGAATTCCGAGAAGGTGTTCGAAGGAACGTTCACCTGTTTTGTGCTCGAGCAACACGTGCTCGACGAGATTGGGAGCACCTGATGGCAGAAGATGGCGGCGCGATTATCGGACGGGTCCTGGCAGCTCGGGGTGTGAAGCAGTTGTTCACCCTGTGCGGCGGACACATTTCTCCCATTCTCGTGGGCGCCGAGGCCAACGACATCAAGGTCGTCGACGTGCGCGACGAGGTAAGCGCCGTTTTCGCGGCCGACGCCGTGGCGCGCATGACCGGCGTCCCCGGCGTCGTTGCGGTGACGGCAGGTCCCGGCGTGACCAATACGATTACCGCGGTGAAGAACGCCCAGCTGGCCCAATCCCCATTGCTGATATTCGGCGGCGCCGCGGCCACGTTGCTCAAAGGCCGCGGAGCGCTGCAAGACATCGACCAGCTCTCGGTGATGGCCTCGATCACGAAGTGGGCCGTCTCGATCACGAAGGTCAGCAGCATCCAGCCGACGGTCGAGAAGGCCTTGGACCTCGCCCAGGACGGGGTCCCTGGTCCCGTGTTTCTCGAGATACCGATCGACGTGCTCTATCCGGAAGAGATGGTCCGGGAGATGTTCATGAACGAGAGCGGCGTCAAGGACGGCAAGAACCTCGGC
>QMMB01000482.1 GCA_003647035.1 Deltaproteobacteria bacterium
ATGTACATGAGCCGCCGTGGCCCATCGATGACGAACTCGAAGGCCCCGCTGATGTTCGTCAGAATGGTGATCCCCTGGAGCCGGTCCGCGTCGATGACCTGCACACTCCTCGAGAGGAAGCAGCTCACGAACGCCAACAGCACGGAGCCATCATCGAGTGGAACCTCGGCAACTTGGATGCGCGATGGGTCACGGCAAGTGGGAACCTGAGCGACCATGTTCAAGTCTCCGCCTGCGACGTCGCTGCGGGCGACGACCAACGCTTCCGGCGAGCGTGAAACGATGTACGCGAGGTTACGGCCGGGTCGCGGGTCGAAACGGATGTCGCGATTGCTGACGCCGGTGTCGAGGCCGGACACGCGGAGTGCCCCTGCGTCAAACAGATAGCTCTGCGTCGGGTCCCCGTCGATGCCGATGCCGAGCCGAACGACCGCTGCGATCGTCGCGCTCGGAATCCACGCGCGCTTGGCGCCGGGCTCGTACGTGATCGTGACCTGCTCGGGGGCGAGATCATCGACCGTGGCCGCGAGGCGCGGGCGTTTCTGAGGCTCGGGGCCACCCGCGCGGAACTGGTCGAAGAACAGGCTCGCCTTGCCCTCGCGGTGCGCCATCAAGATGTAGTCGCCTCGAAAGTCCGGATTGTCCGGGTCGTTCGGGGGCGCGAAATCAGCGGCGAGGTCTCCCACGAATATGTCTACCGGGTCGTTGGGCAAGACGATGGGGAAGTCGGGGTTGACCAGCTCGGCGCTGCCGGACCTGTACGGGGCGGTGCACGTATGCCGCGTTCCGAATCCTCCTCCGCAGTTGAGCTGACCCTCTTCGTTGACGTCGATGTAGGTCAGATTGGCGTCGCTTCGAACGGGCACGTACACCCGCCGCCCATCGGTGGCGAGAGCGAGCCCATCGGCGAAGGACCCGATTACGACCTCGCCCGGGATCAGCCCCTCCACCGGGATGATCCGCAGGGCGGCCGCGGGTTCACGGAAACGGAGCTCGGCTGGAACCACGGTGCACCGGTCAAAGGGGACGGGCACACACTGGTCCAGAGGATCGTCGTCGGAGTCGGGCGGGGCGAGGGGCTCGCATACGCAGGCTGGATCGTTGATGTCGCCCTCGAAGTCGTTCTCGAGGCATCTCCGGCGAATACCCTGTGGGACCGGTGCGCAGTTGAAGTCCGTCGCCGGGTCACAGATGCAGGACGGGTCATTGACGTCGCCGTTGTAGTCGCTCGAAAGGCATTCCGGAGTGCGCCAGGCGCTCACACAGCCGGTGTTGATCGCCTCGACCATCTTGTCGAGGTCGTAGGATTGAACGTTTCCGGAGTTGTACTGGAGCCCGAAGTTCGAGCTGGTGACGTACACGAACCTCGGCTTGCCCTCGGCGTCTTGGTCCAGCGCGAGCTCGATCGCGATCGGGAACGACATCAGCCCCGCGGGCAGCGGGTCCCCATCTGTATTGATGCAGCCGGTCGAGACAGTCCCGGAGATAAGCAAGAACCCCAAAGCGAAGCTGATCGCAGCGCCCTGCGGGCCAAATCGAGACCCCATGGAGCGCCACCCTAGCCGTTCACCCTACCTGGGGCAACTGGCAGCGAAGCCCACTATTTCCAGGGATCGAGGATGGCCTGGTCGCGCTGAGGCGAGGACTTCGGGCGGTGTCGAGAATGCCGCCGGAGCCGCTTGGCGCGAGGGGCTTTGGTTTCGACTTCCGGGTCGCTGGATGCGGCGGCCGCGGGTTGCTCGGCATCGGGTTCCAGCCCGGGGGGTGCCGCGAAGTTTCCAGTCTGGCTCGCCGTGTCCACGTCTGCCATGGGGCGGGTATAGGCATCCGCGGCGAGCGTTCCGACCAACGCCAGCAGGGCCATTGCGAGCCCTCCGAGGTAGATCGGCGAGACCGCTCGGTGCGTGGGAGCCGGCGGCCGGGTCGGCTTCAGCGTGACCGTGTCCGGTCCGACTGGCTGCTTGCCTGTATGGATGCGCTGAAGGTCCGCCTCGATGTCGTGCATGGTCTGGTAGCGCTGCTCCGGCTTCTTTTCGAGACAGCGCATGATGAGTTGTTCGAGCGGTTCAGAGATCTGGGGCACGCGGACCTTCGGTGGAATCGGGTCTTCGTACATCTGCTTGGTGAGAATGCCCATCATCGTGTCTGCATCGTGCGGCACGTGACCGGTGAGCATCTCGTACAGCAATACGCCGAGTGCGTAGATGTCGGTTCGATGGTCGACGCCGTCCCCCTCGCATTGCTCGGGCGACATGTAGTGGGGCGTGCCCAGTACTTCGCCGTCGCGGGTGAGGCGCTTCGGTCCGTTGGCCACCTTGGCGATGCCGAAGTCGAGGACTTTCACGAAGTCTTCCGTGTCGTCGCGCCGAATGAGGAACACGTTCTCGGGTTTGAGGTCCCGATGGACGATTCCCGCGTCGTGCGCAGCACCGAGGGCTCGGCACAACTGGATGGCGATGTGAATCGCGCGACCTTCAGGCATGCGCTGCGCCACGTCGAGCGCGTCGATGAGGTCGAGGCCTTCGAGGCACTCCATCACGAAGTACGTCGATCCATCCTCCAACTCGCCAAAGTCGTGGATGTCGACGATGTGCTGGTTGCCGATCCCCGACGCGCTCTCGGCTTCGCGCCGGAAACGCGCCAGCACCTCGGGGTCCTTGGTGTTCTCCCGTCGAAGCACCTTGATCGCGAGCGGCTTGTTGAGGCGGGTATGGGTGACCCGATAGACCAACCCCATGCCTCCTTGCCCAAGCAGCGCTTCGACCCGGTACCGCTGATCGATCGTCCGGCCGAGCAACCCCTCGGGCGTCTTCGAGACTCCGGAGTGAGGCGCGCTCACCTCCGAGTCGTCAAACCCTCTCGCACCATCTGACATACAGCTCTATCGCAATCTTCCAGGAAACTACATTCCAACATGCCGGGCCCCTCCCAGCAACCGTAAACCCCCGAAAAAGGGCGAGCGGTCCCTTTTTTCGAAGAGACCTAGCGCCTAAGCCGCGCTTGGGCGGCGGCTAGGCGGGCGATGGGCACGCGGGGTGGTGAGCAACTGACGTAGTCAAGACCCAGTGTGCGACAGAACGCGATGGACTCAGGATCTCCACCGTGCTCGCCGCACACGCC
>QMMB01000483.1 GCA_003647035.1 Deltaproteobacteria bacterium
ATACCGACGCCGAGGTTCATCGTCGAGATGGTGCCGGTCGGGCCGAACGGTTCCGCGGGGCCCCGGCTTTCTTCTGTCCGACGGCCAACGACCGTATCGAAGGTGCCTCGCATCATGCCGCGAGGCATCGTCAGGTTGCGGTTCGCGTATCGCGTATCGTAGTGCGCGGATGCGTTCGGCTTGAGGGTGCCCACGGGTGGCGCCTCGGTCTCTTCGACCCAATCGGGATTCGTCGGGGACCGCTGCTCGTATTGCGTCGGCGGCGCATCAGACCAGTCGGGGTTGGGCTCCGCCGGGTCGGGCTCTGTGGACGGTTCGGGTTCGGTGGGCGCCGCGATCGGCTTACCCCAGCCCCCGGACTGAGCCAGCGTGGCGGCTGGAATCGCGAGCACCACCAGGCCGATGAGCGAGTAGAGGCAGAAGATTCTAGACACGAACCCGCCCATAAACCAATCCACCGGCGGTGCCAAGCACGGACCTCCGGCTGCGCGCGAGCCCACATTGCACGGCAGGCGCACGTGCCTATACTCGCGCCCCTCTGGCGATGTAGCTCAGGCGGTTAGAGCGGGCGTTTCATACGCGCTAGGTCGGTGGTTCGAGTCCACCCATCGCCACCAGGGTGGACGAGGCGTTCGTCACAAAACGCAATGTCGGTCACTTGCACTGAACGCGCGTACTGCGTAGCGTAAAGGCATGCCCGGAACGTCGAGACGGCTCGCCACACAAGCGGGGGCGCAGGCCGCAGGCCTGTCTCTCGCGCTATCGGTGGCGGGTTGGTTCGGCCTTCGGTGGGGAGGCATCGACGTCGCGCTACCGGTGTTCGCTTGGGTCACCGCCGTGGCAACAGGAGTCGCCGGGCTCCTCACCGCGTTCTACGTCGAACTCTCGGTAGGCCGCAGGGTTGCGAGGGTAGTGCGACTCCTCGACGCGCACGCCAAGCAGAGCAGCCTGCAACGTCTGCCCAATCTGGGTGACGACGAGATCGGCGAGATCGGTCGCGCCGTCAACGATTTGCTCGCGAACCTCACCTCGCTCGAAGTCCGCATGATCGAACAAGGTCAGGAGCTTCGCCACACGCGCGAAGAACTGGTTCTGAAGAAGGCGCTTGGCTTGAAATCAGCCGAGCTGGAGCAGCGGCTGCGCGAACGTGCGCTGATGTTCGACATCGTTCGCGCGAGCGCATCGGAGCAGGAGCTCGACGCGGTGCTGGGCGACATCGCCACGCGGCTGGGCAAAGCTCTGCACCTCCGAGAGTGTATGTTGTTTCTGGTCGACGCCGACACCAGGCGGCTGACGCTTCGAGCAGCGTACGGTTTCAAACACCCAGGGGAGCTCCTCGAACGTATCGTGCTTTTCGACGAGGACGAGCTCGGCAAGGTCGCCCAGACTGGCGAGCCCATCCTGATTGACGACCTCGCCAACCTCGACGTAAAGCCGCTGTGGGAGCCGATTCCGCCGAGCGGTTCGATTGCGATTCTCCCAGTGGTTCACCACGGCAAGACGACTGGCGTGATGGCCGCGACGCGCGAGCAAACCAGCGCTTTCTCCGAGCTCGAGACAGGGCTCCTCGAAGCGATCTCAGACCAGCTGGGGCTTGCGATCCGCCACACGCAGCTGTTTGACGAGCTTCGACGTGGCTCCCAGCACGACGACCTCACCGGCCTCGGCAACCGGCGCCTGCTTCGCATCCGGTTGGAGGACGAGCTTCATCGTGCGGAGCGATTCGGCCAGGCAGTGAGCATCCTCGCGATCGACATCGACTATTTCAAGGCGCTCAACGACCGGCATGGCCACCCGACGGGGGACGCGTCTCTGCGCAAGCTCGCCGGGCTCATGTCTCGGAACCTCCGCCGCATCGATACCATTGCGCGGATCGGTGGCGAAGAGTTCGTCGTCCTTCTTCCACGGACCAACCTCAGCGAAGCAGGCGGAGTTGCCGAAAAGCTTCGCTCCATGGTGGAGCACACCGAGTTTCCAGGCGGCGACGGTCAGCCCGACGGCATGTTGACCGTCAGCGTTGGTGTGGCCGCGCTCCGTTCCGACGAGACGGGAGCCGATTTGCTAGCACGTGCAGACAGTGCCCTTTACGAAGCCAAGGATCGCGGCCGCAACTGCGTGGTCACCGCAAGTCAGTCGACGGGCTCGGCGCGCTCCGTGACCAAGTCGCGGATTTGACGAAGCTCGAAGGGCTTCTCGAGGCAGAGCACAGGAGTTCGCTCCAAGAACTCCCGCGCCGGCTGAGTGAAGGCGCCACCGGTCATGAATACGAACCGCGAGGCGACGTCCGGGCACTGCTCGCAAACCCGCCTGAACACCTCCATGCCGCTCACCTGGGGCATCATCAGATCGCAGAACACGACGTCGAACGGCGCGCCGGAGCACAGGCGCGCGATCGCCTCCTGGCCGCTCGTAAAGACCTCCACCTCGTGACCTCGGAGGGCTCGCCGGATCGAGCGACCCACCAACGGTTCGTCGTCGACGACGATGACGCATGCGCGGGCTCCGGGGGTGGCAGTCGGAGGCGCCAACGAGGTGTTCACGGAAGCTTCGCGCGTGGACGCCGGCAACCGGACCACGAACGTGGCGCCACGATCGAGCTCGCTGCGAACCTCGATGGTGCCGCCCGCGTCACGGACGATGTTTCGACAGATCGACAGGCCAAGACCCGTCCCCTCCGAGACGCCTTTGGTCGTGAAGAACGGCTCGAAGACCCGGCTCATGCGACCTGGCGCGATGCCCGTCCCGTTGTCGATGACCTCGATCACCGCCCAACCCTTCGCATCGGTGTAGGTCCGCACCGTGATGCGATTGGCATTGACCCCGCGCGCCGGCATCGCCTGGGCGGCATTGATCAGAAGATTCAGAAACACTTGCCCGAGCCGGGACTCGTTGGCGTCCACGGGTGGAGTCGCCCCGAAATCCCGTTCGAGGGTCGCCCGATGCCGGACCTCGTTCCAGCAAATGTTGATCGACGATTCGAGAACGCTCTGCACATCGACGTCGCCCCGCCGCTCGTCGTCGATGCGGGAGAACGTCTTGAGGTCGCGAACGATGTTCTGCATGCGAACGGCCCCGTGAATCGCCTCGTCCAGCTG
>QMMB01000484.1 GCA_003647035.1 Deltaproteobacteria bacterium
CTGCGCAAGCTCGCCTTCGGCCAGCCGGACCGCGAGAGGTGAGATGTCCCCAGCTCGAAGACGGCGCTCCGCGACCGACACCAGCTCCTCGGTCGGGAGCAGGAGCTTGTTCCCGACGCCCCAACGTTCTCGCGCGACGAGTGCCGCGTGGAACGCCGCGTGCACTTCGCGGTGTACCAGCCATCGAGTTTCCTCGAGCTCCTTGTCTGTCAGTTCCTTGAACCTGGCCGCGGCCTCACGGCGTTGCTTCCGCTCGCCTGCGATCTCGATCGGTTGCCGGAGCCAGAGCTGGAAATCCACGCCCCGAGAACCTTCGGCGATTCGTGGCCCTGCCGCGGCGCCCGCTCTCAAGTTGCTGGGCAGCACGACCGCCGCGCCGTCGACTGCCGCCTGGCCACGTTGGAGCTCCGCGCGGCCCACGATCATGCGCGGCGCATGCTCGTCGGCGTGCTCGAGCATCGCGGACAGCGATACCGGGGTCGATGCCGGGCCCACATCGGCCAACGCGCCTATAGACGCCAATTGAAGCGCGAGAATTGCAATGCTCGCGCGCAGCCAAGCTGCGAAATTCATCTGTCTCTCCTTCGCCCCGCCCCCGGGGCAATCTCAGTGTTGAAGGTTCGGTCACGCGCGCTCGGACGCTGCCCAACGCAACGCTCAGCGATCTCCCGCTGGCGCGAGCCCGTACGCCGCTGAACGCGACGTTCAGCGATGTCGAGACGCACCAGTCCCTAGAACGACAGAGTTAAGCGATTGGAGGGCGGAACACGCCGGTCATGACGCCGTCTGCTTGGAGGTTGGCGACAAACCACTGGAGCGTTTCGACTGCGCGGTCGGTAGCGAGCACTTCGACTGGCCCGCTGTCCGCAACGAACGCGGCTGTCCCGTGGCAAGGACATGTCTGAAATGGGCCGGAGCAACCGTGCGCATCTTTGCGCGGCGCTTCCTCAGCTCCGTGCGGCGTGTGCGCTGCATGGCCGTCGAGCAGGTAGTGCGCGACGTTTTCGGTCATCTCCCCGGCGCCGGGGGTCACCGCATAAGCCAGCAGAACCGCAATGATTGGGATGAACCGACGCACGTCGACAACGTAGCGCTCCTCACGAAGGCGCGCCAGCCGGTTCCGGCGGGGTTTCCCGTTGAAATCGAGTTGCGACAAGCGTACCTACGTTCCTTCGGAGGGATTCCATGCAAGTTCGCGCCGCAGTCGCACACGAAGCCGGTAAACCGCTGTCCATCGAGACAGTACAGCTCGAGGGACCCCGTGCCGGTGAGGTGCTCATCGAGGTGAAGGCGACGGGCATCTGTCACACCGATGCGTACACGTTGTCTGGGGCAGATCCAGAAGGGATTTTTCCGTCGGTCCTTGGCCATGAAGGTGCCGGAGTTGTCGCAGAGGTGGGGCCGGGCGTGACGTCGCTGAGGCCGGGAGACCATGTGATTCCTTTGTACGTCCCCGAATGCCGCAACTGCGAGTACTGCACGTCGGGGAAGACCAATCTGTGCCAGGCGGTGCGCTCGACGCAGGGGCGCGGTTTGATGCCTGACGAGAGCAGCCGCTTCTCGCTCGGGAACGAAACGCTCTATCACTACATGGGCACGTCGACTTTCGCTCAGTACACCGTGGTCCCGGAGATCGCCGTGGCGAAGATTCGTGAGGACGCGCCGTTCGACAAGGTTTGCTACATCGGGTGCGGTGTGACCACCGGGATTGGCGCCGTCATCAACACGGCCAAGGTCGAGGCGGGCGCCAACGTCGTCGTCTTCGGACTCGGCGGCATTGGCCTCAACGTGTTGCAAGGAGCCCGGATGGTGGGTGCAGACAAGATCATCGGCGTCGACATCAATCCGGCACGACGCGAGCTCGCTGAAAAGTTCGGCATGACCCACTTTGTCAACCCCAGGGAAGTCGAAGGCGACTTGGTGGCCTACCTCGTCGACCTCACCGGTGGCGGGGCGGACTACACCTTCGAGTGCATCGGCAATGTCGAGCTGATGCGCCAAGCGCTCGAGTGCTGCCACAAAGGGTGGGGCGAGAGTGTGATCGTCGGTGTCGCCGGGGCGGGCGAGGAGATTGCAACGCGTCCATTCCAGCTCGTCACCGGGCGCGTCTGGCGCGGCACGGCGTTTGGAGGAGCCAAGGGGCGCACCGATGTGCCGAAGATCGTCGACTGGTACATGGAGGGCAAGATCAACATCGACGACTTGATCACCCACAAGATGCCGCTCGAAGAGATCAACACCGCCTTCGATTTAATGCACGAGGGCAAGTCGATTCGCAGCGTCGTGGAGCTTTGAGGTGGACACGGAATCGGAGATTTTCGTCCACCAGTTCGAGCTCGGGCCGTGGGACAATTTCATCTACTTCATAGGCGACAAGGCCACTCGGAAGTGCGCCGTGGTCGACCCCGCATGGGATGCCGACTTCATCCTCGACGAAGCCAAGCGCTTGGACGTCGAGATCAGCAACGTTCTTTGCACCCACAGTCACTTCGATCACGTGAACCGGGTCGATGCTTTGCTCGAGAAGCGGGACGTGCCGGTGCACATGCTCGGCGAGGAGATCGACTTCTCGGGGTTCCGCTGCGAGAACCTGCAGCGTCAAAGCCCAGGCGACGTGGTCCGCGTCGGCAACGATCTCGAGATCACCATGGTTCACACCCCCGGGCACACGCCGGGCTCGACAACCTACCGCATTCGCGACGCGGTCGTGACCGGCGACACACTCTTCATCCAAGGTTGCGGCCGTTGTGACTTCGTCGGCGGCGACCCCGAGGTGATGTACAAAACGCTCAAGCACCTCACAGAGTCGTTACCCAAAGACACCCGCATGTACCCCGGCCACAACTACGGCCCCGTCACGGTCTCCACCCTCGACGCCGAGCTCGCGGAAAACCCCTACCTCCAACACGAGACGTTGAACGCCTTCGTATCGCCCCGGATGGAGGGGAAGACCCCGGGGACGGTGCTGCCCCCGCCACCGGAGTAGCCGTAGTCAGTGTCAGTGTCAGTGTCAGTGCCAGTGTCAGTGTCAGTGTCAGTGCCAGTGTCAGTGCCAGTGTCAGTGTCAGTGTCAGTGTCGGTGCCAGTGTC
>QMMB01000485.1 GCA_003647035.1 Deltaproteobacteria bacterium
ACTTCCGTTTCTCGATGGCCCCCGTCGCATTATCGAAACACAGAAAGAAGGGTTTCGGCAAGCTCTCAGAACGGGGAAGGATGGCGGTTGCGGACAGCGTTGGGGCTGCGTTCGATCGCGGGGCGGTAGACGTGGCGGGCCTTCTCCCCTGGTTCCCGAGCTTCGTCGCGAGTCCGTTGAGACAGGTGGCCGGAGCGCCGATGAAACCCCTTCGTTTCATGATCCACAACGCGGCGCCACCGAGCCTTCGCGGCTCTGTCACGTCATACGCGAGGCGACTCTACCGCAGGCACTACGACCAACTCGGATGGCGAGCGCGCCGAGATGACTCGAGCGACACCAAGCTTCTTCGAGAGGCCGTGATCCGCTTCATGGTAATGGACGTTCGCGACCCGGAGGCCCGAGCTCGCGCGGCGCGACTAGGCCGCCGCTACGCAGGCTATCGCACCAAAGCAAAACCGGCGGTCGTCGATCCGCAGCTCGCGGGGCTCGTGCTGTCCACTGCCGTTCAGGAAAGCGGCGTGGGGCTTTTCGAGCATCTACTCACGCTCCTCGATTCGAGCACCGATGCCACGGCGCGCAACCGTGTGCTTACGGCCCTCGGACACGCCGAAGATCCAATCCTTTGCGAGCGCGCTCTGCGCCTCGCTCTCGACCCACGCATTCGAGTCAACGAAATAGGTCAGCTACTGCGCGGGCAGTTTCGCAATCCGCGAACGCGCGAACGCGCGTGGACCTGGCTCATCACGCACTTCGACGAGCTGACCGTCCGATTCGGTGCCTCGCGAGGCGGGGGAATGCCTTGGTACGCAGCCTCATTCTGCAGCGAAGCGGCGGCTGCAAAGGTGCAAGAGTTCTTCGAACCGAGGGTAGCGGAGCTGGCGGGCGGGCCGCGCAACCTAGCCGGCGCAGTCGAAGCGATCGCGTTGTGCGCCGAAAAGGCCCAGGTCTACCGGCCGGGCGTCGTGCAGGCGTTTAGCGGGCACAATCGAGCTACACGCCCTTGAAGGCAGGCGCTCTCTTCTCTAGAAACGCCCCCATGCCCTCGCTCTGATCCTGGGTCCCGAAGGCGTCACCAAAGGCAGCCTGCTCTAGCCGATTCGCCTCGGGCAGAGGCAGGTCCGCGCCATCGCGGATCAACCGCTTCGCCGCAGCCACCGCCAGCGGCCCCTTGCTAGCAATCTCCGCGGCGGTTTTCGTGGCGGCCGCAACGAGCTCATCCGGCTCGAACACCGCATTGGCCAAGCCCAGCCGGAGCGCTTCGGCGGCACCGATGAGCCTCCCCGTGTAGATGAGCTCGCGCGCTGCCGCGGAGCCGACGCGTCGCGGGAGTCGCTGTGTGCCGCCGAAGCCGGGAATGATGCCAAGGTTGACCTCCGGCTGGCCGAACTTCGCTTTGCTCGACGCGTAGATGAAGTCGCATGCCAGCGCCAGCTCGCACCCACCACCGAGCGCGAATCCGTTGACCGCCGCGATGACGGGACACCGAAGGTTCTCGATGGCGGCGAACACGCCGTGGCCGAGCGCGCCAAACGCCATGCCCTCGGCCTGGGTCATGTCTTTCATCGCGGCGATGTCGGCGCCAGCTACGAACGCCTTTCCGGTCCCGGTGATCACCGCCGCCCAAACGTCGCGATTCGACGCAAGGGTATCTATCGCGGAGCTCAAATCCGACAGCACTTCTTCGCTGAGAGCGTTGAGCTTGTCCGGGCGGTTGATCGTCAAGGTGCTGACGTGGCCGTCGTGGGTCACTTCCACAAAGGAGGTCATATCGCGCACTCTACTACGACTAGGTTTCGTCGCCTATCGCGCTCCGAGAAAGAGCCTCGGCGCCCGAATAGGGATCGATCTTTGCATCGAGGACGTCCTGCAGCTTCTCGCTGATCTCGTCCGCGAAGCGTGCGTCGACCTCGTCGATCAACGCTTGATAGAGAATCGCCCGGAACTCAGCGGCTCGCCGTTGCTCCCGGATGACCCGGCCGGCCTCCGTCGTCATCAGGAACTCCCGATGTTTGGCGAGAGACGCGACCAGCTCGGCCAGCCCCTCTTGCTTGTGCGCCACGGTCTTGAGGATCGGTGGCACCCACTCGCCCGCCTCGGCTTCGGGCCCTTTGGTGAGCGTCGAGACCGCCGTGTGTCCCTGCATCTTGCTCACGCCCTGCGGGACGCGCCGAAGCGACAGCATCTGCTGAAGATCTTGCGCCGTCGCGTCTGCGCCCATACGATCCGCCTTGTTCACGGCAAACACGTCGGCCACCTCGAGAATGCCGGCTTTGATCGCCTGAATGTCGTCGCCAAGGCCGGGCGCCATCACCACCACGGTGGTGTCGGCGAGCTGGGTCACCTCGAGCTCGGCCTGCCCAACGCCGACGGTTTCGAGCAACACCACGTCGAATTTCGCCGCGTGCAACACATGCAGGACATCGCCCGTCGATCGGGACACGCCGCCGAGATGACCGCGCGTTGCGATCGACCGGATGAAGACGCCCTCGTCGGTGAAGTGCTGCTGCATCCGAATCCGGTCGCCCAGAATCGCACCGCCCGAGTACGGGCTCGTCGGATCGATGGCGAGGACCGCGACCCGCTTACCCTCTTCCCGGTAGAGCCGAATCAGCCCGCTGACCAATGTGCTCTTGCCGGCTCCCGGCGTGCCGGTGATGCCCACCACGTACGCGTGCCCATCGTGAATGAAAACCTGCTTGAGTAGCTCGAACGCCCGAGGGTCACGCTCGTCGATCAGTCGGCAAGCCCGTGCGAGGGCGCGCATGTCCCCGCTCTGTATTCCCCGGACCACCGACGACAGGTCAGCCACGCACGTCTCCGTTATTGGTGGGCGATGCTGGATTTGAACCAGCGACTTATTCCGTGTGAAGAAATCACTCTACCCCTGAGTTAATCGCCCGAAAGAGCCGGCGTTATAGCCGCGGCAACGGAGGGTGGCAACCGACAGCGACTCTTGGGGCGTGGGTCATGGGTCGCGAGTCGTGGGCCTCGAGCCTTGACGCCCGGGGCCCGAGTAAAACTGTCGTGGTCAGTCGGAGCCGCCGCCGAGCTTGGCTTTGAGCAAGTCCCCGAACGTGCCGAGGC
>QMMB01000486.1 GCA_003647035.1 Deltaproteobacteria bacterium
CGCCGGGCTTCGCCTTCGGCTCGCGCTACCGCCTGTTGGCCCGGGGCGCCCTCAGTTCCGGGTCACAGCCTCGAAATCCCACCCGCGGCAGCGCAAAGAGAAAAAGGGGGGAAAGGGGACGGTTTCCGGAAGTTCGGAAATCCATCACGACAACCGAAATTCCGGAAACCGTCCCCTACCTCCCCACGACAACCGAAATTCCGGAAACCGTCCCCTACCTCGAGCCCTAGCGACCGGCCATGCACGGCAGCGCGAGCCCGCAGGGCGAAGCCCGGCGCGGAGCGCCGCCAAGGCAGAGCGAAGCGATTGCCGCGGCAGGGAGGATTACGGGCGGGGGTGGGCGGTTTGGATGTAACTAAACCAAACCACGCACGCAGCTCACCAACCCCCACCAAGCAAGCACGGTCTCGGAATCACGGTCCCGGATCCTACTGCTGCGGCTCTTCGGCCTCTTCGGCGCCCGCTGGGGCCTCTTCGGCCTCTGCGGTTGGCTCTTCGGCGTCCGCCGCTTCGGCTGGGGCGTCTGTAACCTCGGTGGCCTCGGCGGTGGCCTCTTCGGCTTCCGCCGGTGCGTCTTCTGGGCTGGGCGCGACGGAGATGGCTCCGAGCTTGTCCTTCAGTGCGTCGCCGAGCGTCGCCTGTGCGCCGCCTAGGCTCGGGCCGATCTTGCGAGGGGCGACCCGCCGCTTCTGGGCCTCCTCGGGGCGTGCGACCTGGTTGACGTCCTGGCCCTCGGCCGCGCGAAGCGACAGCGTGATGGTGCGGTCGTCGTCGTCGAGACGAATCACCTGAGCCTTCACGATGTCGCCGGTCTTGACGATGTCGGTGGGCTCCTGGCTGAGGTCGGCGCTGATCTCGCCGCGCGGAATCACACCCTCGACGCCACGCTCGAGCTCGACGTGGATGCCGTACTCGTCGGCGCCCGTCGAGCGGACCTCGATGACGGTGCCCTCGGGGTAACGCGCCGGCACGAAGCTCCACGGATCTTCGTAGAGCTGCTTGATGCCGAGGCTGACCTTGCGGTCGTCGTGGTTGATCGAAAGGATGATCGCTTCGACCTCATCTCCCTTGCGGTACAGGTCGGCCGGGTTGTTGATGCGCTGAGTCCAGCTGACGTCCGACTTGTGGACCATGCCGTCGACGCCGTCCTCGATACCGACGAACACGCCGTAATCGGTGATCGAGCGGACGCGGCCTTGGATGATGTCGCCCGGGCTGTACTTCTGAGTGAAGACTGACCACGGGTCGGGCTCGAGTTGCTTGAGGCCCAAGCTGATGCGCTTGTTCTGCGCATCGAGGTCGAGAACGACACACTCAACCTCCTGGCCGACCTCGAGCACCTTCGAGGGATGCTTCGGCTTGGCCCAGGTCATTTCGCTGACGTGAATGAGGCCCTCGACGCCCTGCTCGAGCTCGACGAATGCGCCGTAGTCGGTGAGCGACACGACCTTACCCTTGACCTTCTTGCCTGCGATGTAGATGTCGGTCGCCACATTCCACGGGTCTTCCATGGTCTGCTTCAGGCCGAGCGAAACGCGCTCGGTGTCGGCATTGTACTTGAGCACCTTGACGGTGACTTCGTTGCCCACCTCGAAGACCTCGGACGGGTGATTGACCCGGCCCCAGCTCATGTCGGTGATGTGGAGCAATCCGTCGATGCCGCCGAGATCGACGAACGCGCCGTACTCGGTGATGTTCTTGATCGTGCCGGTGACGACCTGGCCCTCTTGGAGGTTCTCGAGGGTGGCTTCCTTGAGGCGGTCGCGTTCCTTCTCGAGAAGCACGCGACGCGAAAGCACGATGTTGCCACGCTTCTTGTTGAACTTGATGACCTTGAACTGGAAGGTCTGGCCGAGGAGGCGGTCGAGGTTGCGGACCGGCCGGAGGTCGACCTGCGAGCCGGGAAGGAACGCCTTCACGCCGCCGCGGATGGTCACGGCGAGGCCGCCTTTCACGCGCTGGGTGATCGTGCCTTCGATCAATTCGTCGCGTTCGCACGCGGCGCTGATCTCGTCCCAGACCTTGAGCTTGTCGGCCTTCTCCTTGGAGAGCATGACGAGGCCGTCTTCGTTCTCCTTGGTTTCGATCAGGACGTCGACCGCATCGCCGGGCGTCGCCGAGATGTTGCCTTCCGCGTTGATGAACTCGTGCAGCGAGATGACGCCTTCGGACTTGTATCCGATGTCGACGACGACGGAGTCCTTACTGACTTTCAGGATCGTCCCGGCGACGATGTCGCCCTCGCGGAGTTGGTCTGTACGTGTGGCCGAGGCTTCGAAAAGAGCAGCGAAGCTCTCGGGATTGGGGGTTTCGATTTGTGTGGTTTCTGTCATGGATAAATCACTGCTTCCGGAGTCGTCGAGAGCACTTGGCACGACTGGCCGACCCTCTGAAGGCCTCTGGAAATGCAGGGGAGTGCGTGGGTAGCAGGGGAGTTATAGGGTGTCAATTGCAGGACCGGATTAGCTCGAGGACGTGCTCGACGACCGCCTCGAGCCCGAGGCTGGTGCTGTCGAGGATGACAGCGTCCTCCGCCGGGCGCAGAGGGGCGATGGCGCGGGTGGAATCCGCTTCGTCGCGGGAACGGATTTGGGACAGAATCTGGGCGTAATCCGCTGTGGTTCCGCGATCCCGGAGGTCTCGGACGCGGCGACGGGCGCGTTCCTCGGCCGATGCTGTCAGGAAGAGCTTCACCTCTGCGTCCGGGAAGACCACGGTACCGATATCGCGCCCTTCGAGCACGACCCCACCCTCGCGGCCCAGATCGCGCTGGATGTCGAGCAGCGCGCGACGGACCCCGGGATAGGCGCTGACCTGGCTGGCGCCCGCTGCGAGCTCGGGGGTTCGGATATCGTCCGCTCGGTCCTTGCCGTCGAGCAAAAGCCTAGGTGTTCCATCGTCTTGCGAGACGAAAGCAAGCTCGGTCTCATCTGCGAGGGCCACCACGGCGGTCTCGTCGTCCCATGAGACCCGACGGTCGCGCGCCACCAAGGCTACGCCGCGATAGAGGGCGCCCGTGTCGACGAGGGTGTAGCCGAGGCGCTGAGCGAGGACCCGGGCCGTCGTGCTCTTGCCGACCCCGGC
>QMMB01000487.1 GCA_003647035.1 Deltaproteobacteria bacterium
CCCGTCGATCAGGGGGGCCATGCCCATGAGCGCTAGCAGCTTGTGGCCCGCCATGTACATGTCGATCTGTGGCCCGGGCACGTTGGTGATCACCACGTTGAAGACCGGAGCGTGCATCTCGGAGATGCGGAACCGCGAGTAGAGCCGAAGCACTCGAGTGGCCAACCCGAAAGGAATGAAGTCCCACAGGTCGACGAACGCGCGGGTCGCGCCTGACTTTTCAAACGCCTTTCCACCTTGCGTGTGTTCTTTGATGACGTTGAGACGCTCGACCGGATCGGCGACATCGGTTGCCAAATCGAGCAGCATCCCCGACACCTTGTTTCCCATGTCGCCGTGCTCGTCCTTCCCCCGAGTCGAAACAGGAATCATCCCCAATAGAGGCTTGTCGGGTAGCTCGCCCTTGTCGTCGAGGTAGCGCCGAAGCGCGCCGGCACAGATCGCGAGAACGACGTCGTTCAGCGTGCACCCGGCGACCTTGCGAATCGCCTTGACGCGGTCGAGCTCGAGCAAGGCGGTGTTCCAGATCCGCTGGCCGGTGACCGTGTGGTTGATCGATGTGTGCGGCGCCGTCATCGGAACCGGAGGGGTCTCAATGCCCTTGTCTCGGATTTTCGCTGCCGCGCGAAGCGCATCCTTGATCTCGCCCGCCACTCTCTTGATCTCGCTCGGCTTCCCCATGATCTTACGAGCGGTGTGCGAGAGCACCTCGAGCTCGTTCGGCACCGGGGCGACCGTCCTGGGCGGCGGCGGACTAAAGGTCCTTGGCTCCTTGGTCATGTCGAGCAACACGCCCATCATTTCGGTGCCAGAAACGCCATCGATCGCTGCGTGGTGCACCTTGCTGATCAACGCGACCGATCCGGGCGGCACTTGGGGAATGGTGTCTAGTCCTTCGACCAACGTCATCTCCCACAACGGCCTGGTGCGATCGAGAGGTACGCTGAAAATTCTGGCTGCAAGCCCACGCAGCTCTTTCCAGCTACCGGGGCTTGGAAGAGCGACGTGCTGCAAGTGCATGTCGAGATTGAAGGCCGGATCCTCCACCCAGTAGGGTTTACCAATCCCGAACGGCACCATGGCGAGCCGCTGCTTCAACCTTGGCACGAGATGAACACGCGAGGCCGTCGTCTCGCGAAAGCTTTCGAAGTGCAGCGTGCCCTCGAACACCAGGACGCTCCCGACGTGCATCGGTTGATGGGCGTCTTCGAGGTAGAGGAACGAAGAATCGAGTCCGGAGAGGGGTTGCATCAGATGCCTAGCGTACACCCGAAGACGGCCTGATCTCCAGCCCTTCTCAAGACTCGTCGAAAGTTCGGTCGAGCTCCTTCAAAAGACGCTTTTGCTCGCGCGACAGTCGCTTGGGCACCTCGACGTCGATCAGGCAAATCAGGTCGCCGCGGCCGCGCCCGTGGAGGCGCGGAACGCCGCCGCCGCGAACGATCACGGTCGCGCCAGGCTGGGTAGCAGAGGGAATTTTCAGTGCTTGGGTCGCTTCTTCGTCTTCTTCGAGCGCGGGTGGCTCGATCTTGGCGCCGAGGGCGGCCTGCGGATACGTCACCGAAAGGTGATGTACGAGATCGAAGCCTTCTCGCTCGAAATCCTCGTCGGACTCGACGTGCACGGTGACGTACAGATCGCCGGCGGGGCCGCCGCGCACGCCATCTTGGCCTCGCCCGCCCAAACGAAGGCTCTGGCCGCTGTCGACGCCGCCGGGAATGGTTAGTTTCACGACACGCTCGATGTCGACGTGCCCGTCGCCCTCGCACTCGTCGCATGCCGCCTTGGCGTGCACGCCGTGGCCTCGACAGGCGGGACACGTGGTGGTCATCACGAAGGCGCCTTGTGCGCGAGCCACTTGGCCGCGGCCCCCACACGTCGCGCAGCTCGCGAGCTCGCCGTCCTTGGCGCCGGTCCCGCTGCATGCCTGGCACGGCGAAGGGTGCGAAAGGTCGATCTCGCGGCTCGTGCCGAACGCCGCCTCACGAAGCGACAGGCTCACCTCGGTGCGGACGTCCGCGCCGCGCGCAGGCCCGTTCGGATCACGGCGCCGCCGTCCGAACCCACCAAAGCCAAAGCCGCCGCCGCCAAACAGATCTCCGAAGATGTCTTGGAACTGGCTGAACACGTCGCCGATGTCGCCAAAGCCAGGGCCACCAGCGCCGCTCAAGCCCGCATGTCCGAACCGGTCGTATATGTCCCGCTTCTGCGGGTCGCTCAGCACGGAGTACGCCTCGGCGCAAACCTTGAACTTGTCCTCCGCCGCGGGGTTGTCGGGGTTGCGATCTGGATGATGCTCGAGCGCCTTCTTGCGGTAGGCTTTCTTGAGCTCGGTCGCGGTGACTTCGCGGGAGACTTCGAGAACTTCGTAATAATCAGGCTTGGACATAGGGTCTGCTGGGTGATCGGCGCGTGCAACATAAGTATGTTGGCCGCTCGGTCAAGCTCCGCATCTACCCGTGAAGAAACCTGGTGTTTCGGCTCAGTACATCGCTCACGAGCGCCTCGGGGAGCTCTCCACTGCGCTGGAACGAGCGCATGTGGAGAATCGGCTCGCTGCCCAGATCGGCCGCGGTGCGTCCCCGGATCTCTTGAACGTACTTGCGCGGCTCGAAAGGCACTAGGTTGGAACGTGGCTCGACATCGATGCGTTGGAGCAGGCCCATCAATGCGTGAAGCGAGTTCATCTTCATGTACGGGCACGTCGCGCACCCGCCTGCCGTGGAACAACCCTCACCGCCGGCGACACCGGGCACGACCCCGAGCCCGCTCTGCGAGTCCTGCGCGATGGCTTCACTGGCAACTGGGAAGATGATTTCGGCCGATAGCCGCGCCCCACCCTCGGAGGCGAGGTCCCGAAGCTTGGCCTGTACCTGCCGCACGATCGGAGTGATCATGCCGGCCTCCGTGCCGAGGATGAACCTCAGGTTGGCGTGTTCGCCGTGCGCGATCGCTTCATCGACTTTGCCGAGGACGAACGCCAGGATGTTCGACGTCGAGCCAACGACGCCGTTGCCGTGGCTCTGCGCCTGCAAGGCGAGCTCGAACATCTCGCCGGGCA
>QMMB01000488.1 GCA_003647035.1 Deltaproteobacteria bacterium
GAAGCAGGTGGACCGCCTCACGAGCCTGCCGCCGGCGCCGCTGGTCCTGTGGGGCAACCACGCGCCGGTGGAGGTCGAACCGCGGGGGGGGTGGATCGAGTTCATCACCAAGGTCCGTAGCCGTGGAATGCACGTGGGGCTTTCAACCTGGTTCAACGACGACGCGCTGCAGCGAGCCGCGACTGTGGTTACGCCTGCGGACTACGCGCGTATCTGGCGCGAGACGCTGGATCACCTGGCCGACGCCAATCTGTTGGATGCCGTTCTGTGGGTGGATTTGTGCAACGAATTTCCAATCGGCAAGTGGGGGAAGGGCGCCTACCCGCTCTTCTACGACGCGGCGACCCCCGAGAATCCGGCCCCTGCGATTGCCCCGTGGTCGCTCGAGGCCCAAACGCGGGTGCAGCAGTACTTGGACGAAGGGATCGGCCCCGTGCGCGAAGCCTATCCCGAGCTGAGCTACACGTATTCGTTCGAGAGCGTGAGCGGCGGCAACGCACGACAGCTGGACACCAGCACCTTGGATGTTGCCGAGGTGCACGTGTGGCTTTCGAGCGACATCGAGTTCAATGGAATGTCAGGGCAACTAGAGCTTCTCCTGGAACTGGATGAAAACGCGCTTGCGGCCCACGCTGAAAAGGCCCCGGATGTATATTTCTCAGAGCGCGACAGATGGCTGAGCACACTCGAAGGGCTCGTCGACGACTGGGCTGATTGGGCTACGGAACGCGGGCTTCCACTGATCACCTCGGAGGCCTGGGGACCGATCAACTACGACGACGTCGATTCAATTGCGGGCACGTCGGAGTGGGATTGGGTTAAGGACGTGTGCGATGAGGGCGTCCACATGGCGGTCGACAAGGGTTGGTCAGGGATCTGCACGAGCAACTTCGCACAGCCACACTTCGAGGGCATGTGGTCCGATGTTGCCTGGCACCAAGAGCAAACAGCTCGGATCAGGCGCGGTTCGCACCACGTCAAATGAGCCAGCTATCATTCGGCGATGTCGAGCTCGGCGACCGGCACGCCGGCATCGGCCTGCGCGAGGACATGCGCGAGGACATGCGCGAGGACATGCGCGATCTGCGCCTCGGTGAATCGTGACTTTTTCATGGCTGCTGGGTCCTTTCTGTTGTCCTCGGTGTGCACCGCACAGAGGGTTCGCTATGTATTTAGCAAGCGGAGCCAGCCGGACGCCGCAAGCGCAAGATCAGTAGAGCCGCGACAAGGAGCCACGCAGCGCCGCCGGACGGACTCTGTCTCACCGAGCATCCCGAACCGCCCGCCGTCATAGACGCAGGACCGGGCGGGGCGGTCGGGCGGCCGCTCGCTGCGATGTCGAAGAGGAGGACGCCTCGGCCTTCGCCCTCCACGTCCCCGTCGATGGAAAGCTGAAAGGCGAAGTGCGTCCCGTCGGGGTTCACCGCCGGATTCGACGCGTACCAGCCGCCCCGATAGCGGTTGAAGTGCGTGAGCCGATCCCACGCTTGGGAGCCGTCGAGCGGCAGGAGCCAGATGTCTAACGGGCCGGGATAAAACGCGTTGTCGAGATCGCGCTCAACGAGCACCCAGGCGCCGTTCGGGGCGATGCCTTCCACCTCCTCGTAGAGGGGGCTCTGCGAGTAGTTCGTCACCAGCCCAGTCGAGAGGTCGACGCCCATGACCTCGCCGCCCGCGTACGCGTACGCGGTGAAGATCAGCTCGTCGGTGCCTGCGCGGAAGTCCTGCACTTCAAGCACTGCGATCGGCAAGACCGCCGTTCGATCGATCACCAGCTCGACGTTCTCGAGCAAGACGTGTTCGTCTTCGTAGTGAAGCTCCCCGGTCCAGATCTCCGAGATACCGTCCCGGACCCGGCTGAGCAGGTCGGGATCAGTGTAGTCGATGTCAGAGCGGTTCCACGCAATGCGGGGCGACACATCCGAGGTTGCCATTCCCTCCCAGCACGGCATGCCGAGCGGTTGCGGTGCATTCTCGAATGGCGCGAGCAGGACAGACATGACGCCCGTGAAACGACCTGCTTCGGGAAGGGCGTCAGTCGGACGCGGCCCCGAGGTCGGGCCGCAGAGTAGTACGTCACCGGTCGGCAGGTAGTAGGCTCGTGTGAAGCCCATGTGTTCGAAGCTGTCAGTCAGGTTCCGTGTTTCCCCTGTCGCAACGTTGAGCTCAAGGACGTCGCCGAGAGGCGCCCCGTCAATGAAGATGAGCCGCTCGCCGTCGGGCGACCAGTCAGGGCGAGAGCCGAAGTCGGTCAGGACGCTGATGTGCGTCGGCAGGTCGTCGAGGGGAGAGCCGTCGAGCGTCCCGCGGTCAGGGTCGCCGGGAGGCTGACCGACCGCCGGTGCGGGGACAAAGACGAGCGCAGCGATGGTTGCGAGCACTATGGCCGAGTTCAACATCGGGGGTCCACCTCATTCCTGCTACCTGGAAGACTAGAAATCGAGCGGGTAGAACCTACCACAAGTTCGATGCTCTACTCGGTCGCGCCCCAAAGGGCTGCAGACACCGCGACCAAGACCAAAAGAACGCACCGGTCCCATGGCTCGACCCCCCCGAGGCGAGCGCGGTCAACAAGCCCAGGCGTCGTCGAGCTCGGGGGGTGCTCGGGTAGGCGCTGTCGGCGGTGTGAGGGCGGGCATCAAGTTTGGTGAGGCCGTGCAACCTGTTGTTTTTGCAGTGTTTTACGCTTGGGTCGCCGGCTTCCATCTTTCACAACTCCAGGACACCGGTTGAAGACGGACAGGGCTGCACGCCGGGCTGCTGGAAGAACAACTGGGACAAGAAGTGAAGCGGCTTGGTCGCTTAAGTGATCGAATCGATCAAGCCCCATTCGAGCGCGGTGGGAGCCGTGATGCGTTTGGCCGAGAGGCAGAGATAGGCCGTGCGTTGGCGCCCGATGCGGCGCAGGATGCTGACCGTTCCCCCCGCCCCCGGTATCAGGCCCATGGTGAGTTCCGGGAGCTGGAAAAAGGTCTTTTCAGCGGCGACAATACGGTGGGCAAACGCGGGCAGCTCGATCCCGGAACCGATGCAGGCTCCGTGCACGTGACACTCGATCC
>QMMB01000489.1 GCA_003647035.1 Deltaproteobacteria bacterium
CACTACGACGGGCACGGCAACCCCCTCGAAGACATCGCCTCACCCCACTTCGGTCACCTCATGGCCTCTGCCGAAAAGACCCTGTCGAACGGCGCCCCGATGCCCGACGGCGGCGTCCCGGACGGCGGAGCACCCGACGGCGGAGCACCCGACGGCGGAGCACCCGACGGCGGAGCACCCGACGGTGGAACCGACAACGGCAGCAGCAGTGGGTGCAGCGTAGGCCGGACCTCAACGCCAAGCCCAGCCCTCCTAGCCCTACTCCTCGCCGCCACCCTCCTAACCCGCCGCCGCAAAACCTAACCCCCGAAAAAGGGGCAGACCCCTTTTCGTACAGAAGCTGCTAACACCGGCGAATGGGCGATAGCTTCCACGTGCGGGCCCCATTGCAGGCCCTGGTCGTCGACGTGCGGGCAGAAGTCGGCCAGACGGTTGCGGCGGGGCAGACGCTCGTGATCCTCGAAGCAATGAAAATGCAGCACGTCGTCGCTGCGGAACAGAGCGGTATCGTCAAGCGTGTGCTCGTTGGGCTCGACGCGATGGTGGCGGCCGGAGACGCTTTGGTGCTGTTGGAACGAGCGGAGCATGTCGAGGCCGCCCGAGACGCCGCGGAGGAAACTTCGCTCGATGCCATTCGCGCCGATCTCGCGGCCGTAAACGAGCGGCACGCCTTTGGACTCGACGAGAACCGGCCGGAGGCCGTGGCAAAGCGTCGCAAGACGGGGCAGCGCACAGCACGGGAGAACATCGCAGACCTCGTCGATGACGGAACATTCACCGAGTACGGCGCGCTGCTCATCGCCGCTCAACGGCGACGCCGGGCGATCGAAGACTTGATCCAGCGCACGCCAGCAGACGGCATGGTCGCGGGGATCGGACGCGTCAACGGAGAGGCGTTCGGCGATACGGGCACGCAGTGTGCTGTCATGTCCTACGACTACACGGTGCTCGCGGGCACTCAGGGCACGATGAATCACCTGAAAAAGGACCGCATGTTCGAGATTGCCGAGCAGCGTGCGCTCCCTGTCGTGCTGTTCTCGGAGGGAGGCGGAGGTCGCCCGGGCGATACGGACTACGCAATCGTCGCCGGCCTCGACTGCCGTGCGTTTCAGTATTTCGCCGAGCTCTCTCGGAAAGTGCCGCTGATTGGCGTCAACTCCGGCCGCTGCTTCGCGGGCAACGCCGCCCTCCTCGGTTGCTGTGACGTCGTGATCGCGACCAAGGCCTCGAACATCGGCATGGGCGGGCCCGCGATGATCGAAGGTGGCGGGCTCGGGGTGTTCGCGCCCGAGGAGATCGGTCCCTCGGCATCACAGTACCGCAACGGCGTCATCGATGTGCTCGTCGACGACGACGCCGAGGCGGTCGCCACGGCGAAGAAATACCTCTCGTACTTCCAAGGCGCCCTATCCGATTGGAAGTGCGCGGATCAACGGTCGCTCCGCTCGGCGATCCCGGAGAATCGTCTCCGGGTCTATGACGTACGCAGCGTGATCGAGACCTTGGCCGATACCGACTCTGTGCTCGAGCTCACCGGTGGCTTCGGCGTCGGCATGGTCACCGCGCTCGCCCGGATCGAAGGCAAGCCGGTCGGTATCGTCGCCAACGACCCGATGCATCTGGGAGGCGCGATCGACGGCGAGGCCGCGGACAAGGCAAGCGGCTTCATGAGGCTCTGCAGCACTTTCGGCATTCCGCTCGTGTTCCTGTGCGACACGCCGGGGTTCATGGTCGGGCCGGACGCCGAGAAGACCGGTCGCGTAAAGCGCGCGGGCAAGCGTTTCACGACCGGGGCGTCGTTGGAGGTTCCGTTCTGCACGATCGTTCTGCGCAAGGGGTACGGCCTCGGGGCCCAGTCGATGGCAGGAGGCAGCTTCAAGGCCCCAGCGTTTACGATCTCTTGGCCGAGCGGCGAGTTTGGAGCCATGGGCCTCGAAGGCGCGGTCAAGCTCGCCTTTCGCAAGGAGCTCGAGTCAGTCACCGACCCCGCCGCGCGTGACGAGATGATCGCGCAGATGGTCGAGCAACTCTACGAGCGCGGAAGAGCCATCAACATGGCAGAGCACTTCGAGATCGATGCCGTCATCGACCCGGTTGAATCAAGGCGATGGATCCTGAGCGCGATCGCACAGTACTAAGTTTTCAGGGACGCGTGAACTTCGTTTGCCGCTCTGGCTCCAGCGGAAATGGCGCCGTCCATGTAGCCGCACCAGCGCTTGGCGCTCTCGGTGCCCGCCCAAAAAATACGGCCGCTCGGTTTTCGCAAATGCTCGCCGCCTGCGGTGAGAATGCCCGGCGTCAGCGGGGTAATGCAGCCGGTGCTCCAGGGATCGGTCGACCAATCTTTCTCGACGTAGCCGGTCGCGTCGAGTGCCTTGGCGCCGAAGTAACGCGCGAGCTCCTCCCTCAAACCTTCCTCGCGGCTCTTTCGGTCGGCGAACTGTGGGGACTCCACGACCGAGAGGAAGCAGCTGAGAACACCCATCGACGCGTCGTCCGGTGAGTTGTCGAAGACGAGCTGGATGGCGCCACGGTCGCTCTGCATCGCGCCGTTGAGACCGTCGGCGCGCCAGAACGGGGTCTTGTACAACACGGCGGCCTTGACCAGCGGCAGGCGGGGCAAGCGCGCCCAGCCGGACGCCAACTCGGCGCGTGGCTTCGGCAACGCAGGGGCAAAGTCGATGCGCACGGTGTCCGAAGGCGCCATGGCGACGATGACCCGATCGGCTGTGAAGGTTTCGACCGGGGTCACCACCCGCATGCGGTCGGGGGCATGGTCTTCGACGCGAAGCGCGGGCCTGCCGAGAAGAATGCGATCCCCGAGGTCGGTTGCCATGCGCTCCGAGATCACTTGAGAGCCGCCCACGATGCGTTGGTCCTGAGCGCCCCCTTCGTTGAGGATCACGGGCAACAAGCCGCCAGCGGCGCGCAGGTAGTGCAAGACCCAAAGGAGCGAGATGCGTTCAGGATAGCCCGCCCACACCGCGCGGCTAATGAGCCGAAACACCGACGGCGTGAAGCTCGTAGACGCATGCCGCCGCAGCCAGTCGCCCAGCGTC
>QMMB01000490.1 GCA_003647035.1 Deltaproteobacteria bacterium
CCCACCGACCGATAAGCGCAGCCCCTCGAGAATAGGAACCTGTGCCTCCTCAGAACCCCGTCGACCGCACAATCGTTGACGTTTCCACGCTCGGGGTCAAGCGAACCTGCCCCGCTGCTTAGCGACCCAACCCTGGCCGCGAGCTACTGCGCCGCGCTCTCGTCCTCGGTCCGCCAGCCAGGAAACAACAACACCGCCGGATGCACGTTGAGCGAGCGCGCAAGCGTCTTGGCCCGCTCGGCACCCAGCTTGATACGGTTGGTTTCGATTGCCGAAATCGTCGACTGAGCAATCCCGGTGCGTTCGGCGAGCTCGTTCTGGCTCATCTCATTGAGCTCGCGGGCGATGCGCACCGACTGCCCAACCGAGAGCCGTCGCCGAGCCCTTGCGGGGACGAAGTCGCCCTTGAGCGCAGCTCTAGTTTTTCTTCCGGTAGTCATGAGGATTCACCTCCAACACGCACACGGTGAGGTCATCGCCGCGAACAGCGTAGATGACGCGCCACTGCCGAGACAGCGCCGAAGATCGCGCACCCTGCCACTCTCCTTTGAGCGCATGGTCTTTGAACCCCGAAAGCCGCCGCAGCCCCATCGGCCCGTCCAATTCGGCAACGCTTCTCCAAAACTCGTACTTGTCCTGCACATTCCGAGGCGCCCGCTTGAGTTGCCTCCCGACGCCAACAGCCTCGACAACTCGCCACATAGCCAATTCAGTCTATACCAAATTTGGTATTGAGAGTCGAGAGGAGGTCGTCGCAAATCCCTGGCACACCGCTTTATCGGACCATGAGAGCTCTCGTTGCGGCCGCTTCGTCTTGGTGTTGGACGTGCTCCCGAGGTAGCCTCCGAGCGAGCCATTGAACGAAACGCTTTTCGCCATCTACTTCCCGATTTGGCTCGTCCTGGCCATAGGCACCTTTCTCTTCTTCAGGGGACGAGATCCGACCTTCAAGAAGCGTTGGCACCGACCCGTCTACGGCCTAAACGTCGCCGTCATCGGCGGCATGCTGGTCGCCATGACGATTCCCAACTGGACAGCCTTCGCGATTTTCACGGTCGCCTTCATGTACTTCATGTGGGTTGGCATCTTCCAGACCCGAGTGTGCCTAGGGTGCGGCCGCATCTGTCAGCCCACGAACCTCATCACACCGGAGAAGTTCTGCAGCAAGTGCGGCACCGCACTGGCCTGAGAGCCCCCCAACTCCTGCACCTTCCACCGCGCCCGGCACGGTTTCGCAGCCTAGTTAGTCCTGCGCGCGATCTTCGTACTGGCGCCGGAGGTGCTCCTCGATGAACGCCGCGTACTCCGCCTCTCGCGAGGGATGCGCGTCTTCATAGTGCGCCCGCACCCCGGGAGAGAGCGAATCCATCAGTGCCTGCGCTTCGAGGTCCTCGACGGGGCTGAGATCAGCGGAGGGAAGGGCAGCCAGGACACCGATGAGGGGCACGTGCGTATTGTAGTCCGTGAGCCATATGGGGAGCTCAGCCTCTTCGTCACGCGGCATGAACTTGCTGGGCAGCGCGTCCTCCTCCAACACCGTCACCTCAGCCCGTCGTAGACCTTCGCTTCCGACCAACACGAAGATGACTACCGCCAGGCTTACGAGAAAACCGACGGTTGCGACTGATCTCTTCTGCCTGCCCACTGGACCCCTACTCCAGGGTAACCGCCAACAGCCCTGAGTCCCAACGAGCGACCACCGTTCATGGGTCGCTACCTGCCGATTGCCCCAGAACCCGACTCTCCGCGACAATGAGCGGCAGGGGCTGGATGAACCCTTAGCCCCACCAACCCAAGCTACCTCTACAAAGCCGAAGTCCGCGACGTCATCGACGCCTCCGCCCGCACCGTCGTCGTCCATGAAAGAATTACGTATGGACACCCTTCGTCCGTGGTCACATCGTCCATCCAACGGAGGCAAGCCATGGAAACCATCGAAAAGAGCATCATCATCAACGCACCGGCTGAGAAGCTATTCGAGTACATCGACAACCCACTCAACGACCCCGAATGGATGATAGGCATGATGGAGGTTCACGAGGTGGAAGGCCTACCCGGAGTCGGCCGGCATTTTCATTGGACGTTCAAGATGCTGGGCATCCCGCTAAAAGGACAGAGCACGACCATCGAGCACGTGCCCAACCGCCGAACCGTCACCGAAAGCCAGGGCGGGGTGTCGAGCACCTGGGCTGCGGACGTCGAGCCAGAGGGCGGCGGCACCAAGCTCACGATGAAGGTCGACTACAGCATTCCGATCCCAGTTCTTGGCAAGCTCGCCGAGCATCTGATCTCAAAGCAGAACCAACGAAACCTCGAGAGCTCGATGGAGAACATCAAGCACATGCTCGAAGCCTGAGCAGGCGTCGGTGAGCCCATGAGATCCGCAGCTTACTGCCAGCGGTTGTTCACGGTCGGTGCCCTGTGGAATTGGGGCGTCGCCGGCCTCATCACGGCCCTAGCTCTCTTCGAGCTCGAAGGCATCGCTTGGTTCCTCAACGAAGTCCCCAAGAGCTTTCTCTGGCTCTACTTTTCGATGGGCGCCGTCGCGGTCTTCGGCCTCGGCTACTACTGGGTGGGTAGGGACGTCCAAAGGAATCGAGCCATCATCAAGATGGGCGTGGTAGGCAAGACCATGGTCTTCGCCCTGATCCTCCCAGCCTGGCAGACCGGCGAAGTCACTGCGCTCACCGCAGCGGCCGCGACGGTCGACTTGGTTTTCACGATCCTGTTCATCGACGTCTTGATGAAGAACCCGGCCTAGAGCCTCACTGTCAAAGAGGCCGCGCGGCCTGTTGCTTCCTACTCGGCGCCCTCCGCAGCCTTCTCCTGTGCTTCAACAAGCTCCTCGCAGCCCGCCTCGAACACCGCATCGCCGCCAAGTCCTACAAAGGCGAACTCGTCGTCCGCCACCTCCACC
This sequence comes from Deltaproteobacteria bacterium, assembly GCA_003647035.1. GTDB lineage: Bacteria > Myxococcota_A > Polyangia > Polyangiales > Houyiibacteriaceae > SG8-38. The sequence continues at coordinate 2,918 of QMMB01000490.1, forward strand.
GCCGCCTCTTCGACCTCATCGAGGGCACCGACTGGGAGCCCGTCGTCACCGCCGCCATCGAGCGCGACCAGCAAACCGCCTTCGACCAAGTCCTCCCCGAGCACGCCGCCCTCGTCGCCAGCGACC
>QMMB01000491.1 GCA_003647035.1 Deltaproteobacteria bacterium
CGCGGAGGCGGAATCGCCCGCCTCAACGGCGGCGCGGACGCGCTTGACACAGGTGCGCACGTAGGTGCGGATCTGCCGGTTGCGCGCGGTGCGCTTGACTGTCTGACGGACTCGCTTTTTTGCGGAAGCGTGGTTGGCCACTCTGGTATCCTCCCCGTAGGGACGCGGGTGGTAGCCCTGCCCGGGAGGGCTGTCAAGCCGGTCACAAGAACCTTGCTAGTCTCGCTCCCAACAGGCATACACGCTCGTGTCTCGACGCCAGGAAACGCTGAATTGGCTTGCAAAGCTCGTGACCGAGCGCCGGAAACTGGTGGTTGGGGTCTCGGTTTTGGTGACTCTGGCATTCGCGACCCAGATCCCCAAACTGACCGCCGATCCGAACCCGGAAAGCCTCCTTTCCTCCTTTGAGGGCGAGGAGTACGCGCTGATCCAGCAGCGCTTCCAAGAGTGGTTTGGCAAGCGGCGGGAGGCCGTTCTCATCCTGGTCGAGGCGGACGACGTCCTGGCTCGCGAAACGCTCCAGCAGATCCACGATCTCTCGCTCTACTTCGCCGAGAAAACCTGGGTGGACAAGGTCGCGGGCATCACCACGCTCAACATCCCGCGCCGGGTCAAAGCAGCGGTCGAGGGCGGTAGCGGCGATCTCGATGGCTTGGGCGGCCTCGAAGAGATCCGCGACACCGGGGATGAAGGCGGCCTGGACGATCTAGACGATCTAGACGATCTAGACGACCTCGATGATCTCGATTCGCTCGATAAAACAGAGGACGAGACGGACGCGCAGAGCGATCTCGGGGACGCCGCATTCAACGCTCTTCTCGATATCATCGAAAGCGATCCCGATCGGTTTCCGGGCGGCATCGCTCGAGTCGGCCCCGCCCTTTCAGCCGAGCTCCAGACCGACCCAATCGTGGAAGGCACCGAAGTCACCGAAGAGGAAGCCGTGGAGCTCGCCCGGGCGATCGCAGGAAACCCGCTTCTCGTCGGCCGCCTGATCGACGAAGACCATACCGTAGCGGGCATCGCCCTTCAGTTGCCGGAGCTGGAACCACCCGAGATGCGCCAGGCGATGACCGAGCTCCGCGAAGGCTTGGAGCGGCCGGAGTTTCAGGACATCGACCTCCACGTAGGTGGCCTGCCTTACCTACGAGGCGTCATCGTCAGCAAGATGCGCGAGGACAATCTGCGTCTGATCCCGCTGACCCTCCTGGTTTGCCTCGCCCTTCTGATGCTTTCGTTTCGCTGGGTGCCGGGCGTCCTGCTTCCGTTTGGTGCGGTCGCCATCACCGCTGTCGTGACCGTCGGCGGCATGGGGCTCGTCGGCGAGCCGATGAACATCCTCAACAATGTCATCGTGCCTCTGCTGATCATCATTGGGATCAGCGACGCCACGCATTTAATTCAAAGGTATCGCGACGAGGTCCACCTCGATGACGACGTCGATCGTCGTGCCGCCGGGCGTCGTACCGTGCGGGCGATGGCGGTGGCGTGCTGGCTCACGTCGGCTACGACAGCAGTCGGCCTCGCGTCGCTCGTCGTCTCCAAGACGGTGATGCTGCGACACTTCGGACTCGTATCCGGCCTCGGCGTGATGGCTTCGTACGTCGTCATCATCACGTTCGTGCCCGCGATCCTCACGTGGGTAACTCCGCCCAAACGCGAGGAAATGAGACGAGAACGCACCAGCATGTTCACCACCGTAACGAGCAGCCTGGTGGCGCGGCTGCTTCGGTGGCGATGGGCCGTCCTGGGCGCGACCGCGGTGTTCACCCTGGGCGCGGGCTATGTCGCTAGCCAAGTCACGGTCGACCACGCGTTGCTCGACCAGTTCGACGAAACCGACCCGGTCTACACGACCACACTACTCATTGAAGAGAAGCTGGCTGGCGTCCGGCCACTCGAGGTCGTCCTGGTCAGCACCGAAGAAGACCACTTCATGAATCCCGAGATGGTGCTGAGCATCCAGAAGATTCGGAACTGGGCAGCGCTTCGCCCCGAGATCATCCGCACCCTGAGCTACGGGGACATGCTGCGGGAATCGTACGCACTCCTCGCTGACGATCCAAGCGTCCGGTCCGAACGCTTCAAGAGCGCAAAGCAAGTCAAAGGCCTCGTCACCATGATGAGCCAGCGGAAACCCAGCCCACTGTCCGACTGGCTCACCGAAGATGGCAAGAAGGCGCGGATCCAGTTCAAGCTGCGTGACGTCGGCGCACAGGCGACGATGCGGTTCCTCGACACCCTCGAGAAAATCATCGAGTCCGAGCTCGGAGAGGACGAAACGGTTTCGGTGTCGTTCACCGGAGAGGCCTACACGGGCTCGCGCGGCCAGGCCGCAGTCGTCAACGATCTCCTTGGGAGCTTGATAGTCGCCGTCGTGGTCATCTTCTTGCTGCTGGCGTTCTTCTTCCGCAGCATTCGACTCGGGCTGCTGAGCATCCCACCGAACTTGATCCCATTGGTAGCGACGATGGCCTACATGGTGTGGCGCGAGATCCCGCTGAACGTGTCGACGGTCATTATCTTTTCGATCAGCCTCGGCCTCGCCGTCAACGGCACCATTCACGTGCTCGCGCGGTTCCGCGAAGAGATGCGCACCGGGATCGGCCGTGAAGCCTCGTTGCTTCGCGCCGCGCAAGGCACCGGACGGGCGATCGTGATCTCGTGCGTGACGCTGATGGCCGGATTCAGCGTGTTGCTCCTGAGCTCCTTCGTCCCCGTTCGGAACTTCGGCGAGCTGATCGCCGTCACGATCGGTGGTTGCCTGGTGGCAACGATGATCGTTCTGCCGCCGCTCCTTCGCGTGGCTGGCGGAGGCGGTGGGGTGCGGGATTCGAGCGACTAGCCCGCCATGCGGTCGATCAGGGCGGACGCAAAACCCTCAGTGCCGAGCTGTCCGCCTAGGTCCCGGGTCTTCTGACCGTCCGGTAGCGCCTGATTGTACGCGTCGCGGATGCGACTGGCCGCAGCACGACAACTTTCATCTCCTCGCGTATCGGCAATGTGATTCAGCATCATCACCCCTGACATGATGAG
>QMMB01000492.1 GCA_003647035.1 Deltaproteobacteria bacterium
GACGCACATATTTCCGCTGGACATGGGTTGGAGCGGCTGGTTTTATCGTCTATCAACGAGCAAGGATGGAGTCGGATTAAGTGCCGCTTTTGAAGCATAATGTCGTGATCGCCGCTCCCGTGGCTAAAGTTTTCGAGTATGTCGCCGACCCGGCGACGATGGTCGAGTGGCTCTCGAGCATGATGGAGATTCGGGACTTGATCGGGACCGGAGCGGGGCAACAGTACGGCTGGACCTACAAATACGTGGGGCTCCTCCTCAACGGACAGAGCACGGTGGTCGAGCATGTTCCAAACGAGCTTGCTGTCCATCAGACGATAGGAACGATCAACAGCGTTTGGACGTTCAAGTTCGAACCGCATGACGAAGGCACCTCGCTCACGCTCGAGGTCGAATACAGCATCCCAATCCCCGTGCTGGGCAAGCTGGCGGAGCGGCTCGTCCTGAGGCGCGACAAGCGGACCCTCGACTTCGCGCTGACCAACGTCAAGGAGCTGCTGGAAGGCTAGCCACCAAACCAGCTCTTCGACAAAGGCGACTGCCCCCTCTCATCGAATTTGCACTGTCGTCGGGCGATCTTCCGGTATCGGCAGGACCGCGTTCCAGCCGGATCTGAGAATCGGTTGCGTGAAGGTGAACAGGTAGCGCGCGTCTTTGGGGGAGAGGTTGATGCAGCCGTGGCTTCGGCGGTGGCCGAAGTCGTTGTGCCAGAACGCGGCGTGGAAGCCGTAGGAGCCCTTGAAGAACTGGACCCAGGGGACGTCTTGAATCGAATAGTTTTTGGGGACGTCGGTGCGGTCGATGTCGTCCATGTCCGAGTAGGCGAGCTTGACCCAGATTTGGAACAGGCCGAGCGGGGTTTCCGATTGCTTGGTGTCCTTGCCGGTGGACACCAAGGTGGCGAACAGCGGGGTGCTTCCCTCGTAAGCCACGAGCACTTGGCGTTCGACGTGGATGTCGATCCACCGATCCGTAGGCTCGACACCTTCGGGCGGCTCCACGCGCTCCGCACGGGCGAGCGCTGCGGTCTTCATCCACCCTCCCCCTACGAGCTTGCTCCAGACGCCCTTGCTGGCTTCGATGTGCACCAACGTGTGTCTATCCAGCCGTTTGACGACGCGGCCCTGCGGTCGTTCGTACACCTTGGCGGGTCTGCGCGAGACCCACGCGACGTCGAGCGGTTTGCCGGGCGCCAACCTCACGCCCGAGAACGCGCTGCCGTCGACGAAGTGTACGGAGCCGCTTTCGACCCACAGGTGCCGGCGCGTGCGGACGAACTCAACGCCCTCGTACACCTGCTCGCCGGTGACGACAATGCCGAAGCCCTTGCCGAACGCTTCGATGTAGTCGTTTCGGAAGTAGTCGCTCGGATGTGCGTAGGCGCGGGTGCCGGCGAAACGGATGAAAGCGTAGCGCTGCGGCAGGCGGGAGCCCGAGGAAGCAAGCTCGTCGACGCGGGGTCCGGGCGGCGACGGTGATGGCTTGACGTGTGTTTCGCAGATGAAGAGCTCTTCACTCGTTTGGCACCAGACCCCGGTCGAGCAACCTTTGCCGAACACGCGACGCGTGAAGCCGAGGCGGGTGCCGGCGCCGATCGTCCCGCGGCGCCGCGACTCGCTGTCCGGTCCGAGCATCACGGGCGCACCGTCGTCAATGACTTCGATCGACTTGGCCCAGTGGGGTGCGGGGGCGGCTGTCTGCGCCGTGACGACGTCGGCAACGGCCGGCTGCGACCAACCGAGCGCCACCGCTGCGACCAACACGAACGCGAGCCCCCTCATGACCTCCATGATAGGCGCCCGGGCGCTTGATGGCTCAATCTTCGTCGTCGGGGCCGTTGGTTTCGCCCCGCAAACCGTACCGTTTGGCAAGCTCGCGGAGGTGATAGCGGGTGAGGCCTGCCGCTCGCGCGCTGCGGCTGATGTTGTCGCCGTGTTTGTCGAGCACGGCCTTGAGGTACTGCGCCTCGAACGCATCGACGACTTTTTGCTTGGCGTCCTTGAACGGGATTTCGTTCTCGACGAACTGCTCCGCAGTGCCACCCGGGAAGAACACCGGGGGCGTTTTCTGGGACGCGGGCAAGAGGTCCTGCATGCCAAGCTCGGTTCCATCGGCGAGCGAGACTGCACGATCGATGGTGTTCTTGAGCTCGCGGACGTTGCCCGGCCACGGGTAGGCCTGGAGCTTCATCATCGCGTCGCGCGTGATCGTGAAACCCGTGTCCTCCCCGTGGTGGCCGCGCTTCGCCGAGTCCTCGAGAAACTGTTGCGCGAGCGCAGCGACGTCCTCGGGACGCTCGCGGAGCGGGGGCAAGTCGACCTGAACGACGCTCAGGCGGTAGTAGAGGTCTTCGCGAAACGTTCCCTCGTTGACCATTTGGCGGAGGTCGCGGTTGGTCGCGACCACGATGCGCACGTCGATAGGGATCATCCGTGTGCCACCGACGCGCTGCACCTCTCGCGTTTCGAGCACGCGCAGCAGCTTCGGCTGAAGGCTGAGGTCGAGCTCGCCGATCTCGTCCAAGAACAACGTGCCGCCGTCGGCCGCTTCGAAGCACCCTTGCTTCCGGTCCGCGGCGCCGGTGAACGAGCCGCGTTCGTGCCCGAACAGGATACTTTCGATGAGATTCGCTGGGATTGCGCTGCAATCTTGAACGATGAGCGGGCGCTGTGAACGTTTGGACGCGCGGTGAATGGCGCGCGCCACGAGCTCCTTGCCGGTGCCTGTTTCGCCCCGAACGAGCACGGTCAGGTCCGATGCAGCCACCTTCTCGAGGACTGCGAAAATCTCGCGCATGCGGACGCCGTGCCCGACGATGTCGTAGAATTGCTCGCGCCTGCTGAGCGCGATCTCGATCGACCCGGACCCATGCTCGAAGCGAATGACCGTATTGCCGATCCGCAATGGCATGCCCGGTCCGAGCCACGCTTCGCGGACCCGCACACCAGCGACCCAGGTCCCGTTCGTCGAGCCGAGGTCGCGGAGCAGGAAGCCCGTCTCCTTGGCGACGATCTCGCAATGCGTGCCGCTCGC
>QMMB01000493.1 GCA_003647035.1 Deltaproteobacteria bacterium
AGCCATCGTCTTCGCAGTGCCGTGGGAGACCCCGCCGCCACGGCCGCGCAACGCAAGCTCGAGGTGGGTCGCCTCGGGGCAGCGCGACTTCAGATGTGCGGCGAGACAATCCGAAGGGACCACATCGAAGCCAGTTCCCGGCAGCAACATGATGCCGGCGCCCTTGGCTTCGTCGTCCATCGCCCAAAGGCCTTCGTACACCTCAGCCTCTCCGGTGATGTCCGTGTAGTGCGTGCCTGTGTCGAGACATGCGCGCGCCATCGCTTCGTAGGTGTGCGCGAACGGACCTGCGCAATGGATCACCACGTCCGCGTCGCGAAGCGCGCTCCGAATCGAGTCGGGATCCGACAGGTCGGCGGGCACGAAGCCGAAGCCGTATCTCTGCGCTTGTTTCTGAAGCCGGTCCGAGTTGCGGCCGGACAGCACGACGTCGATACTGTCTTCCTTCGCGAACCGGGCGATCAAGTCGCCGGTGTACCCGTAGGATCCATAAACGAGAATTTTGCCTGCCATGATGTCAGCCCTGCTTCTACACCTCTGCCAAGATTCCCTCAATCTCCTTGGGCCCGGGTGATCCAAAGAACAGCGGCGTGGGCACCTGGCAACGTCACGGTGAGGATGTCGCCTTCGAGATTCGTCGCGAGAGACTCGCCGGTGTCGGGGTCGAGGAGGAGCGCTTCGCGGAATGCGCCTTCGACTCGGAGCTGATCGGTGCGCTGGTCGAAGCTTTCGTTGAAGAGGAGGTAGACGTCACCGTTGGCGACCGTCCGGTGCTGCACCGAAAACTGCAGGCCAGTCGAGTCGACTGGGCTCAGCGACGGCTTCACGCCTGCGTTCGAGATCGCTGTGGGGATCTCCTCTGCGGAAGACACGACGGTGACGGCCGATCGCAGATTTTCGACGCGGGCCCTCACTTCCGTGTCTCTGGCTTGCGCGTCCACCAGACCGGTCGCACGCTCGGGGAACTCTCCTATCCAGATCACCGGAACGCCGGCCTCGGCCGCGCGCTCGATCGCCTCGAGCATGGCGGGGTCCGCTGCGTGGACACCTTCGACCAAGAGTGCCTGGAACAAAGCCTGGCCCACGTGCAGTGCTGCGTCGGCGCTGCTCGAGGAAGCAAGCGCCTGCCGGCTAACCCTGTCGTAGGAGAACCCCGCGCGACGCAGGGCGATGCTGATCTCCGATTCGTTAGCACCGGGCTCGACTCCGAAGCTCGGGAAGTTCTCCGCGTGCCAATCCGGGTAGAGCCAGGCGACTTCGGTCACCGCCGAGCCCCGGCTCAGCGCGTAACTGAGTCGGGCCGCCCAACGGTTCAATCCGGGTAACGACGCCCAGATCTCCGCGTCGGGGTGGATGTCGAACGAGATGTCGAGCGGCCCCGTCGAAAATGCGCTGTCCTCGAGCGGATGGAATGGGTACCAACGTTGCCCGTCTTGGTGCAGGTAGGGGTACGCGTTGCCGTGGTGCACCAGTCGATTGATACCGGCGCTGAACGCCCGGCCCATCAGCAGTCTCATTTCATTTTCCGTCAAATGCAGGCCGCCCACCGTCGGGAATGTCTCGCTACTGACGTAGCGCTTGCCTCCCAGATGAGCAGCGGACGCGGACAGTCGCAGGAAGTCGTAGGACCCTCCACCGTATAGCCCCTCGGATTCGGGAACGTCTGCCATACCGTACGCGTCGAGCACATCGGCGTACCCGCCGTGGGCTTGCAAGCGGAGTTGAATCCCCCGGTTGGACAGCCAGGAGTGCAAGGTCTGGACGAGCTCCCGGCCAAACAGGACGCTGCGGATGTCCTCGTAGTCTTCGCGCGCTCGGAGCCCCCGCTCGTCGGTCGCGTCATAGCGGGCGGAGCCTTTGCCATAGAGAAGGGTCAGGTACTCGGATTCCCCTCCGTCCAGGAACAGGAACGGGAGCATGGGCTCGATGTCGTATCCGAGTAGTTCGTCGAAGTTCGCTCCGAATGCGGTCGTCCACGGAAGCTCACCTACCAATTCAAAGCTATCGACGAACACCGCACGTGGGGGACAGTCGGCGACGGCGTCGATCCATGCGGTGAATTCCTGTTCGAGAAATGCCTGCACGCCCCTGCGGTCGAGGTGGTCAAACACGCGCGCGTGCTCGAGCTCCCCGGGGTACGCGTTCCCCGCAGGGAAGTGCTGGGTGCGGTTCTCGTAGATTGCGAAGACTCGCTGAGTACCCGCCGGGACGTCCCAAGTCAGGGTTCCGTTCTGCACCTGGGATGTCAGATCGACGATATCCCCTAGGATGACCGGTTGCCCCTCGGGCTCTTCGATCACTTCGCCGCCAAGCACCGACACCAGCGTGAGCGTTTCGTCGAAGCCGTCGATGGCAGGCAGAATGTTGTTCGTTCCTTCGATCCAAGAAGGTGGATCGGCGTCCGGCAGTGGGCCGCTGTAACTCGACGGGCCGCTCAAGGTGAGCTCTGCCAAGATGACTTGCCGCTCGCCATCGTCATCGATGCCCAAGCTCCCAGTGGACCAACCGCTTCCGAACGTGAGGTCCCAAGGCAGTCCCAGCTCGCCCGCGGCACAGGCCGCCGTGTGGAGTCGCTCGAGAAATGCCGCGTCCCCGACCGTGCGGATGCGAGAGTCCTGGCGCAGGTCTGCGTTCGTGACCGCCGACATGAATGGTTGAACCTCCACCGCGCCGTAGCCCAGTGCGACGAACCCTTCGAGCTGTTCGCGAAGCGTTGCATCATCGACCGCGCCGCCCGGCCACCACCAGCGTGTTTGCGGCCCGAGCTCGGCTGGGGGGCTAGCAAACAACGCCGCCGAGAACGTGTCGTCGTCGATGGCGTTTTGGTCGTTGGAGGCGTTGCATCCCAGGGTCGAAACGAAAAAGCTGACAATGAGCGCGGTCCTAAACATGGCAGTGATTTAGCATGGTATCGTTCCGGCCGGATCTCAATCCATGGAAAACTCCCCGCTCATCGACGAAGTGCTCGATCGCTACCGGGACCCACTGGGTCCTCACTACCCGCGGTATCGCGGGCACGTG
>QMMB01000494.1 GCA_003647035.1 Deltaproteobacteria bacterium
CCCAGCACCCACCGACGTGAGCGCGGGTCCTGGGCAGTACCCTCCGAGCCCCCAGCCGACGCCGAAGATCCCAGAGCCGCTGACCACTCGCGCGTCGATGTCTTCGCGTGTTGGCAACGAGAAGGCGGGCGCCCAAATTGGCCTTTGCCAGGTCCGAACGGCCCAACGATAGACCGGCGCGTACACGAGGATCGCGCCTCCCATCACGAACGCGAGGCTGGGGTCATAGTCACCAAAGAAGTCGAAGAAGCCGATGATCTTGGCCGGCTGGGTCATCCCCGCAACCGCGAGCCCAACGCCGAATACCAGGCCTCCGAGAAAGGCGCCGACTTTGATTTTCATACCGCCCCCCCGAATACTTCGTTGACGACGAGCACCGTTAGCGCCGCCGTTGCCATGAATGAAATCGTCGCCACGGTGGAACGCTTCGACAATCGCCCGATGCCGCACACGCCGTGACCACTCGTGCAGCCGCCCCCGACTTGGGTGCCGATTCCCACGGCCAGGCCAGCGATGACCAACGCCGGCGTCGAGCGACTGATCCCGACGAGATAGTCCTGCGGAAAGAAATAGCTCCAGCCGAGACCTGCGGCGAGAAGCCCCAAGAGGAACATGACGCGCCAGGAAGTGTCGCCTGGCACGGGCCGAAAAATTCCCCCGGCAATACCGCTAATGCCGGCGATCTGACCGTGGAATATGAGCAAGCCGGCGGCCGCGATGCCGATCAATACGCCTCCAATGGAAGACGCTATCGGTGTAAAAGACTCCATGGTGGTCATACAAAGCAGCACCGGTCGCAAACCGCCAGCGCTTTCTGCTGGTAGGGTTTGCGAACCCCTTCGAGTGCTGTTATTTCAGCGACTTACGGAGGCGTTCCATGCTACTTCGTCAACTCTTCGATCACGAGACCTGGACCTACACGTATCTTCTTGCTTGCGAGGAGTCCGGAGAGGCTGTGTTGATCGATCCCGTCATCGATCAGCTCGAGCGCGACATCAAGCTCCTGAGCGAGCTCGGCTTGAAGCTCGTGTACACGTTGGACACGCACGCACACGCTGACCACATCACGGGCTGTGGGCTCCTCCGCCAACGCGTGGGCAGCAAAGCAGTGATCGGCGCCAGCTCGGGGGCGGAGGGCGCGGATGTATTCGTCGAGGATGGCAGCAAGCTGAAGTTTGGGTCGATCGAGCTCGAGGTGCGCGCGACTCCAGGACACACCGATGGCTGCGTGACCTTCGTCACCGCAGACCACAAGCACGCGTTCACCGGCGATGCCCTCTTCATTCGCGGCACCGGCCGAACCGATTTCCAGCAAGGAAGCGCGGAGCGTCTCTACCGCTCCATCCACGACAAGATCTTCACGCTTCCGGACGACACCATCATCTGGCCCGGGCATGACTATCGGGGGATGACTTTCACGACGGTCGGCGAGGAAAAGCGACTGAACCCGCGTGTCGGCGACGGCAAGACCGAGGCCGAGTTCACCGACATCATGGACAACCTCAACTTGCCCACACCGAAGAAGATCGACGTCGCCGTCCCGGCAAACCTGCACTGCGGCATCGTTCCGGCGTCATCGATGTCGGGTGATCCGCTCCCGGAGCGTGGTTGGGCCGCCATCGAACGCACTCCCGAAGGCATTCCCGAGGTCACGATCGGCTGGGTGGACGACAACAAGGGGGCGATTCGCATGGTCGACGTACGCGAGCCCGACGAAGCAGAATCGGACGGCAAGATCGAAGGCGTCGAGGTGATCCCGATGGGGACCGTCGACGAAGCATCGAAGGCTTGGGACAAGGAAGAGCCGGTGATCACGATTTGCCGGTCGGGGCGCCGGTCGGGGCGTGTCGCGCTGGAGCTCGAGAAGCTCGGTTTCAAACGCATCGCATCCATGCGCGGCGGCATGGTCGCCTGGCAGAGCCAGTAGCGCATACTAGCCTCGACACATGTTCGAGATGACGACGGTCGTCGTGTTGGTGGTGGCCTGCTTCGTGACGGCCACCGTCTCCGGGATTCTCGGCATGGCGGGAGGGGTGACGCTCCTCGGCGTCATGACCGCCCTACTCCCCGCGCCGGTGGTCGTCCCGCTTCACGGCATCGTGCAACTCGCCTCCAACTCGACGCGCACCTGGGCCTTCCGGCGCCATGTACGGTGGTCGATTCTCTTTACGTTCATGGCTCCCTCGGTCGTCGGCGTGGTGATTGCGGCAAACATCTGGGGCGACTTGAAGCTCACGTGGTTTCGCGCGTGGATTGGCGCGTTCATCTTGGCTTTCTTGGTGTGGCGCCGCTACAAGCCCAAGCTCAGGAACCCGCCCGTCTGGTCGTACGCGGTCCTTGGGCTCGCCGCTGGGTTGTTGGCGATCTTCGTCGGTGCGACAGGCCCGTTTCTGGCCCCGTTTTTTCTGCGGGACGACTTCACCAACGAGCAGGTCATCGCAACCAAAGCGGTGTGCCAAACTTGGCTGCACTTGCTGAAGATCCCCGCTTTCCTCGCCTTGAGCTTCGACTACACGCCCTACGCTTCCGTGCTGGCCGCGTTGGTCACGGCGGTCATCGGTGGCACGTACTTGGGCAAGCACCTATTGAGCACCATCTCGAAGGACCGCTTTGTTTTCTGGTTCCAATTGGTGCTAGCCATCCTGGCCGTGTACCTGATCGTCTCGACCATCGCCTGACCGGCTTGATCTCGAGCATCATCTCGGCGTGATCCCGGCCTTTTCAAACGTCTGCGCGATCGCAGCCAAACGCTCATCGGTGTAACGGCTGAGTCCCAGTTTCAGCTGCTTTCCTTGCGTGATGTCGATCTTGACCTCCCCCATGTTGTGGTACTCGAGAAGGTGAAGTTTCTGATGGCCAATGGATTTTAAGAACGCGATCGCCGCGTCGATGTTTTCTTTGGTATCGGTGTACCCGGGAACGAGCGGCATACGAAACTCTACAGGGAACCCGTTCTTCGCAAGATACTCGGCATTGCTCAAGATAGTCTTCAGCCCCTTGCCCACGGTCTGCTCGTGC
>QMMB01000495.1 GCA_003647035.1 Deltaproteobacteria bacterium
CGCCGCGCCGAAACCGTTGCGGCTTGTCGCTTGGAGTCCCTGTCCTTCTTGATGCACGAGGCATCCTTGCAACGCTTGAGCTACTTCTTGTAGCAGGACACGGTGAGGCGCTTCCGCCCCTTGCGACGGCGAGCGTTGATGATGCTCCGTCCGCCTCTGGTCTTCATACGCGCGCGGAACCCGTGTGTCCGAAGACGGCGCTTACGATGTGGTTGATAGGTCCGCTTCACTGCAATGCTCCCGCGAAATAAGAGTGCCCGAAGAGAGCACGGGCCTGGGGGGGTGTCAGGGCGCCGAAATCATTCCGCGAACCCAAAGGAACGCTTTGATTTTACAGGGGTACTCGGCCAAAGGCCAGCATCGCGGAGGCTGGTGTATCTTCCGCTCCCGACGATGACGTGGTCGAGGATGCGGATGTCGAGGAGGGACCCCGCCGCGACCAGCCGCTCGGTGAGCTCGAGGTCCTGGGGACTCGGTTCGGGGTCGCCGCTTGGGTGGTTGTGAATGAAGATCGCCCCTGAGGCCGATTCAGCGACTAAGAGGCGAAAGACCTCCGCCGGATCGACCTGGCATGTCGTCCGCCCCCCGCGCGCGATCTCTCGCTCCGCCCGCGCACGGTTCTTCGCGTCGACGCAAATGACGAGGAAGTGTTCTACCGGACTGCTCATCAGGCGCCGGCCGTACCCGAGGAACACCGCTTCGCTGTTCGAGAGCGGCGCAGCGGCCGTGACGGGCGACACCAGTCCGCGCGACCCGGCTTCGAACGCCGCTGCCAAACGCGAGGCTTTCGCGGGGCCGATGCCGCCCAAACGGCCGAGCTGCGCAGTACTCATCCGCGCCAAGGCCCAAAGCCCGCCCGTCTGGTGGAGCAGCCTCGCCGCCAGCAGCGTCGCATCCTCCCCGGCCCGGCCGGTGCCAAGCAGGACGGTGAGGAGCTCGGAGTCGGAGAGGGCGGTCGCCCCGAGGCGTGCGAGGCGTTCACGGGGGCCGTGCATCCGGCGAAGGTGTGCAGTGAACGTGCCAGGCGGGCGGGGAGAGATTCCGCGGACTTGGAAGGGGGGCGCGTGGCGGAAACATGACACCCGCCACCGCCCGCCGGGGGCAGTGTCAGTGGCAGCGACTGTGTTGTGCGGCTGAGTCACCGGAGGACGGCTCGGGACGGGCGTGCTCGCGATCGGGGGCCCCGTCGCCTGGCACCTTAAGTCGACCTATGCGGGGGCGCCGACCCAATCGCTGTGCTGCCCATCCCGAGCCGTCCTCCTGCGTAGAAGTCGACGTACGTCAGTGTCAGGGCCGGCAACTGCGGTGTGCGCCTGAGTCCCCGGAGGCCCGCGCGGGACGGGCGTGCTCGCGAATGGGAGCCCCGTCGCCCGGGACCTCAAGTCGACATACGCGGAGGCGCCGACCCATTCACTGTGCTGCCCATCCCGAGCCGTCCTCCTGCGTAGAAGTCAACGTACGTCAGGGCCAGTGTCAGTGTCAGTGTCGGTGTCAGTGCCGGTGTCCGTGTCAGCGTCGGTGTCAGTGTCGGTGTCAGTGTCGGTGTCAGTGTCAGTGTCAGTGTCAGTGCCGGTGTCGGTGTCGGTGTCGGTGTCAGTGTCGGTTTCGGTGTCAGTGCCCGTCTCGGCTTCGCCGTTCTCCTCGGCTTTCTTTCGGGCCTTCCTCTCTTTGTACTTGTCCTGGACGTCTTTGGCGCCCTTGCTTGCGACCGAGATTGCGCCCCCGAGGTAGAGGACGAGCGCCGTTCGGTTGGACTTCGTTCGCTCGTAGAAGGTGGCCTGCGCGTCGCGGTCGAGGGTGAAGGACAGCGCATCTCCCCTGCCGAAGTATCCAGTTGCGCCGACGCTGAGGCGGTAGCCCTTCGTGTCGACGCCAACCGAGATCGAGGCGCCGAACATGTTGACTTGATCCGGGGTGTACTCGGTTGCGGTGGCGGGCACGTCGGGAGCGGCGGAGATGTTGGTGAACAGGCCGCCGGCTACGGCGACCTTTCCAAACAAATGCTCGGCGCCCACGGCGACATTTGGTGTCCAACGCCTTGCTGTCGAATTGGCGAAGTAGACTCCCAGGCTTCGGTCGACGTTTTCGAGCTCTTCGGGGCGGTTGAAGACGTTTTGGTTCCGGACGGGGCCGTCGACGCTGGCATCCACCGACAGAACCGTAGTCGCCGTTGCCTTGAATTCGAAACCCACCCGAAGCTCGAGCGGGACCGGCGCTCGCGTCGATAAATCTCCCTCGTCGAACAGAAAATACCCGGTATCGCCCCCGCTGACCGCAGCGGTGGTGCGGTTGAAGACACTGCCCTTATTGCTTACCTGGAACCCTGGCGGCTGAAACATGAACCCCAGCTGCCAACGAGAGTTGATTCGATAGAGAGCTCCTAAACGGAAGAGGACGTCATACGAGGTCACCGAGAGCCTCGTAGTCGTCGTCACCGAATCCCCGCCGACGCGGAGCCCATTGTCGCTGAGCACTCCGCCACTCGCGAGCCCAATGTCTTCACCGTAGTCGTAGCGCTGTTGCGCGACGAAAGCGCTCAGCCCGATGGAGACTTTCTGCGCAACCTGCGCCGCGAACGACATACCGTACCACCTGTTACGGTAGTTGCTATTCAGATTTAGGTCGACGCTGCTCATGGCCTCGATTTGCGTGAAGCCCTCCCCGAGATGATCACGGTCGACTTCCAACGTGCTGTAGCCCACCGCGAACTGGTGGTCGCCGAATCTCTTGCGCCCCAGCTTCACCACCGTGCCGATGAATCGTGGAAGAGTTGTCGTGGTCTTCGACGTGAAGTCTGCTTCGACGTTGGGTGAGTCGAACGCGTTCTCGACGGTTCTTCTCGTAAACACGAGCGAGGCTAGGCTCCCCAGAAGCTGAAAACGGCCCCCGGTCATCATGCCCGCGGGGCGGTAGTATGTGGCCGACGGGTCGTCGGCGCCGCCGGGCGAGGCGCTCCAGAGCCCCAGCGCGCGGTCGCCGATGGGGACGCTCCTGTAGTGGACCGCGTGCGCCC
>QMMB01000496.1 GCA_003647035.1 Deltaproteobacteria bacterium
CGTATCGAGCGATGTCGTCGGTGCGATCCGGGTCGCGCCCACAAGCTCCACGGTAGAGATGTCATCGAGCGCAGCGCAGCGGTTCGAACGAGCTGTGACCCGACCCGACTAGCGCAACCCGCGCGCCCAGTTCCGCCGCTGGAATCCAAACGCGAGACCGAATCGCCCCTCGCCTCAGTCGGCGCACGAGAGCTGAGCAACGGCCGCAGATCTACGGCGCCATTTCGTACGCGTCTTGGAGATCGTGCACCTGCTGCCAAACGTGCTCGTAGCGTGCTTCGTCCAACACAGGCTTTCGGATCATCTTCAGGCAGGAAGTCATCTGCGTTTCGCTGCTCGACGGCTTCGAGTAGAGGCTCAGCGCGTAGCGGGAGAAATCGCGCACCATGAAATCGAAGATCTGATCGACGACGTCGTCCGACACATCGTAGATGCTCGCGTTCTCCAAAATCAGCTGGCCGTACACTACGAGGGCGAAGATCTCCCCGGCGGCAAGCAGGAAATCGATGTCCTTTCGTTGGCCTTCGTCGGGTGGCGCCCCCAAGAGCATTTCCTTGAATGCCGCGATCTGCTCGCGAAAGACTTCGAGATTGCCTGTGTCTCGACTCGAATACGCAATGTTGTAGTCGTGGAAGCGAATCTTGCCGAGGCCCTTCGTCGGGCCTTGATTGAACAGAAAGTCATCGTTGGCGGCTTGGCTTTGCTGTCCGACTTCCGGGTAGTCGGCCGGGGCGAAGAAGTAGTTCGCCATGAATTTCACGATCAGGGCGATGTTGACATGCACCGTCCCTTCGAGCTTCGGCAAAGCACGAATATCCGCCGCCGCCTGCTGGAAGAACGTGTCTTCTTCAAAGCCTTTGGCCGCGATCACGTCCCACAGCAAGTTCATAACATCCTCGCCCTGGGTCGTCACCTTCATCTTCACCATCGGGTTGTAGAGCAGGTAGCGGCGGTCTTCAGCAGACGCGACCCGCATGTAGTCTGCGGCGCGAAGAGCAAAGAGCTTCATGGCGGTCAGGCGCGCATACCCATCGGTGAACATCTGCTTCACGTGAGGGAAATCGGTCACGTACATGTTGTAGAGCCGGCGATTCGAGGCGTGGTGAATCGCCTCGTACAGAGCATGGGTACACATTCCAATCGAGGCCCAGCCCAGGTTGTACTTGCCGATGTTCACCGTGTTTAGCGCACTATTCCAAGCATGCTGCCCCTTGGCGATGATGTCCGCTTCCTCGACCGGGTAGTCGTCGAGCTCGAAGTGCGCCACGTAGTTCTGGCTGGCGCACACGTTCTTGATGAGGTGATAGTTGTCGTGCTGCGAGTCGGCCGCAAAGAACACGTAGTCGTCAGAATCCGCAAACTTGCCAAACGTCGATACGATGGCGGCCTTGTTGCCGTTGCCGATGTAGTACTTGCCTCCCGAGGCGCTGTACGTGCCATCCCCTCGAGGGGTGAGGATCATGTCCGTCGAATAGACATCGGCTCCGTGCTCTTTCTCGGACAAGCCGAACGCGAAAATGCCGCCTTGCTCGAGAGCCTGTGCGGCCCGTTGCTTGAGCGGTTCATTGTCGCTCATCCAAAGTGGCCCGAGACCGAGCACCGTGACCTGCCAGGTGTACCAGTATTGAAGCCCGTAGAAGCCTAGGATCTCGGCGAACTCGCAGATTCGCCACGTATCCCAGCGCGAGTCGGGCGCTCCGTTGCCCGCAGGCGTGCTCATGGTCGCGAAGATCTTCTCCTCTTTGACGAAATCCAGGAAGTCCGCGTACCAAACTTGCGCGTGATAGTCGTCTCTGACGCGGCGCGCGCCTTTGCGTTCGAAGAACTCGATCGTCTTGAGCATGACCTCGCGGGACCGCTCGTCGGGATAGGCTCGGTTGTGTTTTTTGGGATTGAGGAGGATCATGGTTCTGCGGTGATACCACGCCCGCTCCCCGATCTGAACGCTCGAGTCGGACGAACCGCAGCCGCTTCTCCGCAACCTGTCGATAGTCGGCTTCGGTTCCATCGATGTGCGCGCGAAACAGCCATCGGACGGGTGCGTTGGGTGGTTCTCGGGCGTCGAAGCTAGCGCATCATGACAAGCGGGCTCACGAAACCTAGGCGTTGCCGGAGCCTACTCTCGTCGTCCGGGACCGCGGCGCCTAGCCCGGCGCGTCACCGCCTTGAACACCCGCTGGAACATCGCGGCGTCGCCCGTCACGGGCTCGCGCTGATCCTTCTTGTCACCCGACTCGGGATACAACTGATAGGCGGCGTTGAGGACCCGGTCGATGGCGTGCGGAGCAACGCCGTATGCCAACTCGAATAGATTCCCGATCGGAGTCGCCACGCGCTTCGGCTGATGGATGATGCCGTTCACGATGAGGTTGGCGGCCTGCTCGGCGGTCCGCATGGGAAACGCATCGTAGATGGTCGTAGATTTCATCATGGGGGTCTTGATGAGCGGCATGTAGATCGTCGTGACTTTGATGCCGTCCTTCAACGCTTCTACCGCAAGCACGCGACTGAACGCGTCGAGGGCCGCCTTGCTGGCGATGTACGCCCCGTAGCGCGGAACATTCACTTGAACGCCGATGGTCGACACGTTGAGGATCTGCCCTTGCTCCTGAGCGCGCATCCCTGGCAGAAAACCCATGATGAGACGCACGGCGCCTAGAAAGTTGAGGGCAAGCGTCCGTTCGAAGTCGTGGACGCGGTCATAGGACTTCTGCACGCTTCGTCGGATCGAGATGCCCGCGTTGTTGACCAAGATGTCGACCTGATCGTGCTCGGCAAGAACCATCCTGATGATACGCTGGGTGTCGTCTGCATTCGACAGGTCGCCGGAATAGACGAATGCCGTGCCACCGCGGGCCTCGATGCCCCGCTTCATCTCCTCGAGCTTATCGACGGATCGGGCCACCAGCAGGACCTTGGCGCCTGCATCACCCAACCGATTGGCGAGTGCCTCGCCAATCCCGCTCGAAGCACCAGTAATCAGGACGGCGCGGCCGGAAACCCTTTCGCGC
>QMMB01000497.1 GCA_003647035.1 Deltaproteobacteria bacterium
CCTCGTCTACGACTCCCGCGACACCGACAAGCCTTTCACGAGCTACATCAACCGCCTCGCCGAGTTCGCCCGCGCCGCCGAGGCCCGCGAGAAACGCCCCGCGCTCAAGCCCGCGGCCATCGAAGCCCTCGCCAACTACCTCCGAGGCGACTTCGACTTCATCCCGTCCCCCGAGCTCGTCATCGACGACGTCCGCAAGCAGCTCAACGACCTCACCAAGGAACAGCGCATCGTCCTCGACGTCCTCCAGGATTCCGAACGCGTCCTCGTCGACGGCGGCGCCGGCACAGGCAAGACCCTCCTCGCCATCGAAGCCGCCCAGCGCATGGCCCACGAGGGCAAGCGCGTCCTGTTCCTGTGCTTCAACAAGCTCCTCGCCGCCCGCCTCGAACACCACAGCGCCACCAAGTCGTACAAAGGCGAGCTCGTCGTCCGTCACCTCCACCGCCACCTCTTCGAGCTCGTCGAGGGCACCGACTGGGAGCCCCTCGTCACCGCCGCCATCGAGCGCGACCAGCAAACCGCCTTCGACCAAGTCCTCCCCGAGCACGCCGCCCTCGTCGCCAGCGACCGCCCCGACGCCCGCTTCGACGCCCTCGTCATCGACGAAGCCCAAGACATCCTCACCACCCCCAACCTCGACGCCCTCAACGAAATCCTCCACGGCGGCCTCGAGCAGGGCCGCTGGTGCGTCTTCCTCGACGGCCGCGAGCAAGCCAAGGTCTACGGCAAACTGGATCCGGAAGCGCTCGGCCGCCTCACCGCCCTCGGCGTCCGCGAGCGCCTCACCCTCAACTGCCGCAACACCCGCCCCATCGCCCAACAAACCGCCCTCGTCTCCGACTCCAAGTGGCGCGTCAAAGCCCGCATCGACGGCCGCCCCGTCGACTTCACCCCCTACCGCCAACGCTCCGGCTGGCTCCACGAGCTCGACCGCCTCGTCACCACCCTCCGCCGCCTCACCGAAGACGACGTCCCCCACCTAGGCACCGCCACCCTGCAAAGCATCACCTGGTCCACCGTCTCCGGCTTCAAGGGCCTCGAAAACGACGGGAGCGCGAGGTGGAGTGGGAGGCGAGGGTTGGGCTCTCTCAGCCCATCGGCTACTATCCGCAACTCGTCAGTACCCATCTGCAAGCCAAAGGAGATTCAATGAGATACCTGTTTGTTTTCTTGTTTGTTTTCTCTCTTGCCGCTTGTGGCGATAGCGATAAGGGCGGAACGAGCTCGGCTAAGCAGCCCGCCAGGCTGGGCCATGTCGGCCAGTGGTTCGTAGACGACAAGGGCCGCGTAGTCGTGCTGTATGGAATCAACATGGTGCGCAAGCGAGAGACCTACGCGCCGTCGGACTGGGGGTTCGATGAAGACGACATCGAGTACATTGCGGCCCAGGGCTTCAACACACTTCGCCTGGGCTTTACCTGGAAGGGACTGGAACCCAATCCTTCGGAATATGACCGCGAATACCTCCGCAAGATCATGGACACCGCACGGCTCGCGGGTGAAGCCGGATTATGGGTGCTGCTCGATTTTCACCAGGACATGTACAACGAGAAATACCAGGGTCAGGGTGTACCAGACTGGGCGGTGATCGATGACGGAGTACCCCTCGGAATCCTCGAAAACCATCCCGACAACTATTGGAATTCGCCCGCGCTCTCGCGCGCCTACGAAAACCTGTGGAACAACGCGTCAGGTCCAGACGGCCGCGGGCTCGCCGACGCTCTAGCCAGCGCCTGGGGCGAAATCGCAAGAGAGGCCAAGGGCCTGCCAGGTCTGCTTGGCTATGACCTCATGAACGAACCCTGGCCCGGCGACAGGTGGGCCGAGTGCGCCATTCCCGGGATTACCTGTCCTGAGGTGGACCTCCTTTTATACAACGCCCAGCGAGCGTCGATGCGGGCAATCCGCGAGCACGACTCTCGAAGCATGGTGTTCTACGAACCGTGGGTCATGTTCAACCACGGAGTAGACACTGCGATGCCTGATTTCGAGGATGACCTCGCTGGCTTCTCCTATCACAAGTACTGTCTCTTTTCGGAGGAGGGTTGCCACACAGAAGTGATGGCGAACGCAGTTCGGCGTTCAGAGGAAACCGGCGACGCCCTACTGCTGACGGAGTATTTGGATCTAGGTCTTGGATTCCAGACGGCAATGATTGAGTCATTCGCGTCTCGGCAGTTCTGGGCCTGGCGGGCATACGACTGCTGCTATCGGGAATACGGCGTCATCCACCGCCTTGGCGAGCCGCCCACGCCGGACAACCTCGATCAAAACCTGCTCGACTTGATCGTCCAGCCCAACTCCCGAGCCATTGCTGGAACACCTATCGCCGCTTCATACGACTTCGAAGACAAGAGGTACACCCTGGAATACAGCCCTGTGCCGATAAGCGGCGGCTCTCCACCTGACACCGGGTGGACGACAGAGATCTTCGTGCCGCAGCGCCACTATCCCTTGGGATACGTGGTCGAGGTCACTAACGGGACCGTGGCATCGGAGAAGGACGCTCCGTTGCTGATCGTGCAAGCGGTGTCGATGGCCGAGCGGGTGAGTGTCACCGTTACTCCGAGATGAAACCGCTGCTCACTGCGTCCCCCGCGCGATCTGACTCACCCGCTGCTGCGACAAGTCCAGCAGCTCTGCGATGTCCACGGACGTAGACGATCCAAGCTCCATCTGGCTCTCGCGAGTACACCGCCGCGACGAAGAGAAACACTGTCCTCGCCAAGCCCCCGCATAGTACCCTCGGCGCCCGTGACACAAACTCTGACGGACTCCACCTTACGCGCGCATCTTGAACAAAACCTTTTGGTCGGTGGCGCGGTTGCCGTCTACCGCAACGGCGAGTTGTGGCAGGACCTATGCGTCGGCAGCCTCGACCCCGGTGGTCCGCCGGTCACGACAGCCACCCCGTTCATCTTGTTCTCCAACAGCAAACCCTTGGCGGCGTCGTGCCTGCATTGGCTTCACAGTCAGGGCGCCTTCGACTGGGACGATCCTGTAG
>QMMB01000498.1 GCA_003647035.1 Deltaproteobacteria bacterium
CGACGACGAGTGTTTGACCCGTGATGTAGCTGGCCTCGTCGGATGCAAGAAAAGCAACCGCGCTGGCGAGCTCCTCGGAGCGCCCGACGCGACCCATGGGAAGAGATTGGATGCGGGCCTCCCGCGCGCGGTGATCCATTCGCTGCGCCATGCCTGTATCGAAGATCCCCGGGGCGACGGCGTTGATGCGAATTCCACGCCCGGCCAACTCGCGAGCCAGTGTTCGCGTGAGCGCGATGACCCCGCCCTTGGAGGCCGAGTAGCTCGCTTGGCCGGGACTCGCATTGAGACCCGCCACGGACGCGACGTTGATCACCACGCCGCCGCCACGGCGGAACATGCCCGGGAGCGCAGCGCGGATACAGGCCATCGTGCCGTTTAGATTAGTCGCGATCACCCGCGCGTCATCGACGTCCGGCTGGAGCAAGAAAAACTGATCCCGGATGACCGCGGCGTTGTTCACCAGTACGTCGAGATCGGGCAGCCCGGCGACGGAAGTTCGGATGGCGGCTGCGTCCTCGAGGTCGAGCTCGATCGGCATGGCCTCGGCCCCGAGCGAGGCGCAGCCCGCGACGCATTCCTCCGCTTCGTCGCGTCGGTTTCGATAGCCGACGAAGACCGAGGCCCCTTCGCTCGCGAAACGTAGCGCGATATCCCGCCCCAGCCCGCGCGATGCACCAGTCACCAGCACTGTACGCTCTTTGAATCGCTTCATGGCAGTGAGCCCTCCCACATAGGAGGATTGAGTACGTCCTCCCGTGTCGCGTAGCTGTGGTGGTGTGGATTGACGAGAAGGCTTCGGTTGACGATCAGGGGGCTCGAGACTGTCCGGATGGGCTGTGCAGAACCCTCATTGGGGACGAAGAATTCGTCAATCCCGGGATACGCGACCGGGATATCGAGCAGCACCGTCCCAACGACGCCGCCTATGCCGGGAGAGAAAGCGGCCGCCATCACTTCTCCGACAGGCGCGTCGGGACCTCGGACCTGATCACCGGGATTCACGCCGTCTCGCGCCACAAAATAGGTCAGCCGGCGACTGATGCCCGTGGCCCTCCTCGCTTCGATCGCCGCACTGCCCGGGAACTGTTTCCGCGCAGAGAGACGCCATTGGAGCTGGAGCTCGACCGGGGTGAGCCCTTCGACCGAACCGTTTCTGACCGAAAAGAAACCGTTCTCGAGGGCACAGAGATCGAGGGTCCCAAGGGAAACCTCCGAGCCGCCGACGGAGCGGACGAGCTCGAGCAGCTCCCGCCGCGCGTCTTGTGCATCCTCGCTGCGGATCACGAGGTCGTAGCCGTACTCGCCGGTCTTCCCCGCACGGAAGCAGGTCCCGCGATCGAAGCCATAAAAGCTCAAATAGGGCAGCCCGATGATGTCGGGCGTGAGCCATTTGCTCAGCACCTCCCAAGCGTAGGGTCCGTGCAGTGATATCAGCTCGTGCTCTGGGCGGAGATCTTCGAGCGCGATCTCGAGATCGGGGTCGGCGTTGCGGGCAAGGCAGGTCGAGAATTGCTCGGTCGTCATACCCTCGACCATGAGGATGCACGCGTCGTAGTCGGGACACACATAGACATCCGCGACGGGCTGGCCCCGCTCGTCGAGGATCAACGTTTGGAGCATTCGACCGTCGCGGACCCAGAGGTCGCCCGAGCAAACCGCGTCCACCGCGTCGAGGGCGTCGTCGCCGCGGATCCGGAGTAGCCCTACGTGATCCATGCGGCTCAGCGCTGCGCCGTAACGGACAGATCGGTACTCGTCCTCAATACTCACCGCTATGCCCCATGATCTCGTCCACGATGGTGTTGGCCGTGCGAACCTTGGTGGAAGCATCCTCTGAGCCCATGAGCTCCAGCCCAAACACCTCATTGAGTTGAACTACGAGCTCGACGGCGTCGACGGAGTCCATCCCTAGGCCGGTCCCGAAGAGGGGCGCGTCGGGGTCGATCGCATCCGGCTCGACCTGTAGCTTCATGGTGTCGCGGAGGATCTGCCGAACACGATCGAGGATCGCCTGTCGGGACGCTACGTAGTCGGACAAGTCAGGTTTCATGGATGACCTCGTTCGATGTCAGAATGATCGCGGTGCTGGCGGTGGCGCCCTTGCTCGCGACGAGAGCACTTTTGGCTCTGCCCTTGCGCAACAAAGCAAAAGCATGGGCGAGTGCGAAAGATGAAGAGGTGGCTGGCATGCCCGCGAACGGTTCTTGCTCTTCGATGAAGAGCTCCGGCCATTCGTTCGAGCCCCATCGCTGTTGCGCCTCGGCGATCGCCTCGTCCAGTTGGTCCGGGCCGGCGAGACCGATTCCCGCAACTTCGACCGCCGTAGGTGCCGTGCAAAGGACGAGCGCGCAGGCAGCGTCGGCGAGGGCCCCTCCTGTGACGTGCTTTGCCATCACATCCACGGCGGCGGCGACGATTTGGTCCGCGTCGCGTCGGCGCGCGCGCCTCCAGGCGGAACTGACGGACGCCATGAGGCCGCTCCCTTCGCCGATGGTGATCGTGCTCTGCGGACCGCGAATGTTGAGGGCCTTGGCGCACGCGCTCTGCGCCGCGCTCGGGAGCACTTGGGCGAACGCTGTGGTGTCCGGCTTGGCGAGGCCCCGCCGCTCGACGCTCAAGTGGAATCGCTCGAGGCTGTCGGTGGAGGCGCGGAGCACACCAGCGATCAGCCCCGTGCGCTCTCGGACTTTCCCTCTGAGCTGCACGCCCGCGTCTGCGAACGCTCGAGAAGTGACGGCCGTGAGGAGCTCCGAGGCGCGGTCGATTCCGCGAAGATCATCATGGACCGCGAAAGCGGGCGTTCCACGGGTTGCGGATTCGTCGAAATGCCGGATGACTCGGAAGCACAGGCGGCAATCAAAGAGCTCAATGAGGCCATGATGAACGGGCGGCCCTTGAGAGTGAACGGGGCGAAACCGCGCAGCTAATCAACCCGCGGACCGCGTTAGCCGCGGCGGGAACGTTGCTACTGCGCGACCCGGTACGACGGTGGCGTGCATTC
>QMMB01000499.1 GCA_003647035.1 Deltaproteobacteria bacterium
CGCTCCGAGGGAGGCGACCGCCGAGCTCGGCATACGTCAGCGCCTTCAGATTGGCAACGAAGGGCGCCAACGCGAAGGCCGCCCAGCTCGCGCTTCCGGCGACTCCAGCGACTTTGCCTACCAAGGCGTAGATCCCAGCGCCCAGGATGTCTCCGACGCCGTAGAAGACGAGCGCCCAAAAACCAAGGGATCGACGCAACTGAGGATGGTGAGGGTTGGTCATGCGAGTGGCGAGCCTTTTCGTCGAGGCAGGGGTCGTCTACCGCGCCAAGCGCTGGTAGGCTCCCCGACTCCATGAAGCAAACCAAGATCACTCTTCAAGAGAACGAAATCCCTGAGCGTTGGTACAACATCGTCGCCGACATGCCGAACAAGCCGTTGCCCCCGCTCAATCCGCAGACGCACGAGCCGATCGGGCCGGAGGCGCTTGCGCCGCTCTTTCCGATGGCTTTGATCGAGCAGGAGGTTAGCGCCGAGCGTTGGATTCCGATTCCGGAGCAGGTGAGACAGATCTACACGCAGTGGAGGCCGACGCCGATGTTCCGGGCGTACGGTCTGGAGAAGGCCCTCGATACGCCGGCGCACATTTACTACAAGTATGAGGGCATCAGCCCCGCGGGCTCACACAAGCCAAACACCGCGGTCCCGCAGGCGTTCTACAACAAGGAAGAAGGCGTCAAACGGATCTCGACCGAGACGGGCGCCGGCCAGTGGGGGAGCGCGCTGAGCTACGCATGCCAGCTCTTCGGAATCGGCTGCGAGGTGTACATGGTGCGTATCAGCTACGACCAAAAGCCCTACCGGAAGATGATGATGAATACCTGGGGCGCCGAGGTGATTGCCTCGCCGAGCCAGACTACCGAGGCGGGCCGCAAGATCCTTGCCGAAGATCCCGAGTCGCCCGGAAGCCTCGGCATCGCGATTTCCGAGGCCGTGGAGCGCGCCGCAAGCGATCCCGACACGAAGTACGCGCTCGGCAGCGTGCTCAACCACGTGCTCACGCACCAGACCGTGGTTGGCCAGGAAGCAATCATACAAATGGAGAAGGCCGGCGAGCTTCCCGACGTGGTGATCGCGCCGTTTGGCGGCGGCTCGAACTTTGCGGGGCTGAGCTTTCCGTTCCTGCGGTTGAACTTCGCCGAAGGCAAGACCATCCGTTGCCTGGCCAGCGAGCCGACCTCGTGTCCGAAGCTCACGCGTGGCGTGTTCCGTTACGACTTTGGCGACAACGTCGGCATGACGCCGCTCCTGCCGATGTACACCCTCGGGCATGACTTCGTGCCCGCGAAGATCCATGCGGGCGGCCTGCGCTACCACGGTGCGGGCGCGCTGGTGAGTCAGCTCCTTCACGACAACCTGATCGAAGCCGAGGCGATCGATCAGATCGAGAGCTTCGAAGCGGGCGTTTTGTTCGCGCGTCACGAGGGCATCATCCCGGCGCCCGAGGCGAACCATGCGATCGCGTCAGCGATCCGTGAGGCCAACCGCGCCAAGGAGGAGGGCACCAAGCGCGTCATTCTCTTCAACCTCTGCGGCCACGGTCACTTCGACATGTCCGCCTATGAAGCGTACTTCGCCGGCAAGCTCGAGCGACACGAGCTCAGTCAGCAGGATATCGACGCGGCGATTGCCAAGATCGACACACCGGAGATCCCTGCAACTGCTCCCTGAGCGCGGGCGTACAGATCATGCGCATTACGTCCATCGAACTGTTTCACGTCTCGGTTCCTCTGCGTCAGACCTTCTGGCCGTCTTGGATTCCGGGGTATCCCCAAACGCACAATCGCTTCACGCTCGCCAAGCTGACGACCAATGACGGGATCGAGGGCTACGCGGCGGGACAGTCGATGGGCAAGGAGCGCCAGGGCCTGGGCGACCTACTTGGTGGGTATTTGCTCGGCACCGATCCCACCGACATCGATCGGGTTCAGGACTTGCTCAAGCAGGCGGGATTTCTCGGTTGGCGGAACTTCTGGCTGGAGGCAGCTTGCTGGGACATCAAGGGCAAGGCCGAAGGCAAGCCGGTCTACGAACTGTTTGGTGGAACGCCACGTCCGCTTCCCGTTTATCTGTCGACCGGCGAGGTCCATCCACCGGAGCAACGTGTCGACGAGTTGCTTGCGATGATGGAGCGGGGTTATCGCACGGCCAAGCTGCGTGTGAAGAGCCCCGACCTCGCCGAAGACATTCGTCAAATCGAGATCGTGCGCAAAGGGGTCGGCGACGACTTGGCACTCGGGGTCGACGCGAACCAGGGCTGGTTGGTATCGATCGTCGATCGAGTGCCTGCGTGGGACCTCAAGCGCGCGACCGAGTTTGCCGCCGCGTGCCATGACAACGGGTTCTCCTGGCTCGAGGAGCCGCTCGACTGGCACGACTACGACGGCCTCGCGGCGTTGAAGAAGGTGTCGAAGGTGAAGATCGCCGGCGCCGAGCTCAATCATGGCTGGGACGAGATCAAGATCATGTTCGAGAAGGACTGCTTCGACATCTATCAGCCGGACGCCTGCTTCGCCGGTGGCATGGCTCAGGTGAAACAAGTCATCGACGCTTGCCACGAGCACGGGCGCACCTACTCGCCGCACACCTGGACCAACGGCATCGGCTTCTACGTGAACTGGAACATGGCGCTGGCGGACCGCAAGAACAGCCACCCGCTGGAGTTCCCGCTCGAAGAGCCGTCATGGATTCCCAAGTTTCGAGAGGGCATCATCGACCCGATCCTCCCCAACAAGAACGGCATGCTCCCCCCATTCCGAAGCCCCGGCCTAGGCTTCGAAATCAACAAGCGAAAGCTCCGCAAATACGGCACACGCTTCTTCAAGCTCACCGAAACGGGCCTCAAGCTGAAGGTCATCCGCGAAAAAGGCCTACGAGCCGCACTCGACATCAAGAAGCGTAAGGACGCGCAGTAAGAGCCGGGGCGCGGCGGAGCGCGATGGGGGTTTCGTCGGACGGGGCGGCCTGCAAATGTGGCCGGAAGAGCTTGGGGCCTGAGGCCA
>QMMB01000500.1 GCA_003647035.1 Deltaproteobacteria bacterium
CCGGGCCGACATCCCCGCCGTTTGCTGTGTCACAGCCATACGCCGTCAAGGCCAAAGCAAGCACCAACACACCACTCCATCGCTTAGTCATGCGAGCGAGAATAGACGAGGTAAGCGAGGGGCAGCACACACAGGCGACGCCTCGGCTCCTTTTTGCCAAACCGACGCCAATTTTGCGCCGCGCTAGCACGTGCTCCGCAAAACCTAGTGTGCGGATCTTTTTTCTTGTGGTCGAGCGCGCCCGCAGGAGCGTAGTGAGAGGCACTCATGTGCCTCGCAGCGGAGCGACGAGGACGAAAGCCGACCACAAGAAAAAAGATCCGCACACTAATTTACGTGGGCTTCGGTCGCGCCGCCTAGCGGGTGCCCCTGGCGCGCATGATGCTCGACCGCCGCGCGCACGAAGCTCGTGAACAGTGGGTGCGGCAGGTGTGGCTTGCTCTTGAACTCGGGATGGAACTGGCATCCGACGAAATGCGGGTGTCCTGGGAGCTCGACCATCTCGACCAAGCGATCATCGGGAGAGACGCCGCTCAGAACGAGGCCTCCCTCCTCGAGCTGGTCGCGGTACGTGTTGTTCACCTCATAGCGGTGGCGATGGCGCTCGCTGATTTGGGTGGTGCCGTAAATCTCGGCCGCCAACGATTTTGGCCTGATGTTGCAGGGATACGCACCGAGGCGCATGGTCGCGCCCTTTGCCTCGACGCCGCGCTGCTCGGGCATGATATCGACCAGTAGGTGCTTCGCGTTGCTGTCGAACTCGGCGCTGTTCGCGCCTTCGAGCCCACAAACGTTGCGCGCGTACTCGACGACCGCCATTTGCATGCCGAGACAGATTCCAAAGAAGGGAATGCCGTTCTCACGCGCAAACTGAATCGCGCGAATCTTGCCTTCGGAGCCACGGTCTCCAAAACCGCCGGGCACCAAGATCGCGTCGCGGTGCGCGAGACGAGCTTCGAGGTCCCCGCTTTCCAGCTCTTCGCTGTCGACATAGTCGAGGTCGAGCTTCACGTCGCACTCGAGCGCGGCATGCACCAAGGACTCGTGGAGCGACTTGTACGAATCGCGCAAGTGCACGTACTTGCCGACGAGCGCAATCGAGACGTGACCACGATCAGGAGCATTGAAGCGCTCGACGGTCCGCCGCCAGAGCGAGAGGTCCGGATCCCGCGACCAGATGTTGAGTCGCTCGGCCAACAGGCGGTCGAGCCCCTGGGCGTGAAGGGTCAACGGGAGCTCGTAGATCGTTCGCACGTCTGGCGCCGCGATCACCGCTTGAACCGGCACATTACAGAAATGGGCGATCTTCTCTTTGAGATTGTGTGGCAGCTCTCGGTCGACCCGGCACAAAAGGAGCTCCGGCTGAATCCCCAGACCCAGAAGCTCCTTCACCGAGTGTTGCGTCGGTTTGGTCTTGAGCTCACCGGCCGCGGCGATGTACGGAATGAGCGTCACGTGCACCGACACGCTGTTCTGTGGACCAAGCTCACCGCGCAGCTGACGGACAGCCTCTAGAAACGGCAGCGATTCGATATCGCCTACCGTGCCGCCTACCTCGACGATCGCGACATCGACATCACGTGTCGCCTCGCGGACTCGCGCTTTGATCTCGTCGGTGATGTGCGGAATGACCTGGATGGTCGCGCCAAGATACTCGCCGCGACGCTCCTTCGAGATCACCGAGTCGTAGATCCGGCCGGTCGTGAAGTTGTTCGCTTTGGTCATCGTCGCTTTGGTGAAGCGTTCGTAGTGACCGAGGTCGAGATCGGTTTCCGCACCGTCGTCGGTGACGAAAACCTCACCGTGCTGAAAGGGCGACATCGTGCCGGGATCGACGTTGATGTACGGGTCCAACTTCATGTTGGTGACTCGTAACCCTCGTGCTTCGAGGAGCGCGCCCATCGAAGCGGCTGCCAGGCCCTTTCCGATTGAGCTGACAACACCCCCTGTGACGAAGATGAACTTAGTGTGTCGCGCGTTCATCCGGTTGGGGCTCCTCGAACAGTGCGTGTTGCACGCAACATCCCGGACCGTAAAGGCCCGGCTGGACGGTGTCAACGCAACTCTCGATCGAAGTTCCCGATCACGGGATTGCGCGAATTTTCTAGCGCCGTGAATCACCCGGGTCTGCGGGGTCGGGGATCAACGAAGCACGCGTCACCCCTGCGGCTCCGAACCGTTCGCGCAACGCATGCGTCGCCGCCGCCAAGCGCTCGCGCCGCGCCCGCCCCTCGTCGGGGAAAAGCTCTGCATCAGGATGCTTGGTCAGACCAGAAACCGAAACCCCCGTGAGCCGCACGCCGGTGCCAAGCGCATCGAATCGACCGAGGAGATCGCGAGCCGTCTCGAAGATCGCATCCGTGTCCGCGACTTCCCGTGAGAGTCGAGCTTGACGCGTGCGAATGCGATGATCCCCGTACTTGATCTTGAGCGTGACCACCTGCGCCCAGAGTCCCTTATCGACGAGACGGTCGGCCACCTGCATCGACTGTCGCAAGATCGGCTTGAGGAGCGCGTCGGTCGTGGTGAGGTCGTACTCAAACGTGGTCTCGCTTCCAAGGCTCCGCGGTGGCCTCCCCACCACCACGGGCCGCTCGTCGAGTCCTCGCGCAAGCTCGCGGGCGACCGGGCCCCAACTGCCAAGCAGCTGCCCGAGCGTGTGCGCGTCGGCACGGGCAAGGTCGCCAATCGTCTGCATCCCAGCCGCGCGAAGCTTCACCCTCGCCCTGGGCCCCACGCGCCACATCCGCTCCAAGGGAAGCGGAGCAAGGAACTCCGCAGCGCCATCGCGGGGAACGATGGTCAGTCCGTCGGGTTTCTCGAGATCACTGGCGATCTTGGCAACGAACTTGTTCGTCGCGACACCCGCCGACCCGGTGAGCCCGATCTCGGATAGAACGTCTTGCTTGATTCGGCGGGCGATCTCCGGACCGCTCCCGAACAGGGCTCGGCTGCCGGTCACATCGAGGAACCCCTCATCGACAGACAGGCCCTCGACGAG
>QMMB01000501.1 GCA_003647035.1 Deltaproteobacteria bacterium
AAGAGCTCCCGCTGCAACCCCCGCGCCGGACCAGCCAAAAACACGATGGCAGCAACCGCCAGCGGCACCACCAAGATGCCTGGGATGGCTAGTCTGGTATCCACCTCCAGGGCCACACTGGCTAGTGCTGTAGCCACTACTATGCTCCGAATGCCCTGGGCGACCCCCAAGTGGAGGAGAGTCCGGACCCCATGGACTTCGACCTGAATGCGGGAGGCTAGCTCTCCGCGAGGCCACTGGAGGAGGGCCGAGGGCTCGAGACGAAGGACGTGTGCAAGCACTTTACCACGGAATTCCCTCACCACACTGAGCTGAAGCTTGGCGCCGAGGTGTGCTCGAATCGTCTCGGAAACGGCTCTCAGGAGCCCCAGCGAGACGAGGAGCCAGACGATCTGGGTGACGGACGGGCTCGTGAATGAAAGCCCTGTGGAGGGGATTTCTACCGACGAATTACCTTCTAAACTGCGCAATAGAGGCCCGACCATCCATGCGTAGCCGGCAGTCGCCGCGGCGGTCACGAGGGTGGCCAACAGGGCCGCCGCTGCCAGGGGTAGACGTCCCCGCAGCGATTCCAGTAACTCACGACGAGCAGGCCTCTCACTGGAATTTGTGCGCAAAAACACTTCCAATACCCCTCCCCAGGTTCGGTTGCGGACCCATATACTCTTGGTTACCCCAACAACAAAGCCAGCCGTTCGAGCGGTCGAATCACGCTTGATTCACGTTTCGGCACGATGCGTGCATCCATTTGGCTCGAACCAACGGTTCTCGCTCGGTGGAAGAATCGAGCGGTTGCAAGTGTTCAGCCAGTAATCGGAGTGCCACACATCGCGGGGCGCCACCGGAAGGCAAGAGGCAAAATGGCAAGACAGGCAACGACAGGACAGACAGCCACACGACAGTCCCGGAAAAAGAGCCAAGTGCGGGCCAAGGTATCCAAGCAAACGGAGCCGAAGGCTGAAACCGAGGTTCAGAAGTCCGCGGACACCAAGCCCGCCGGGGCAGTGGAGCCCAGCAAGGAGCAGCTCGAGAAGGCTCGCGTCGAGAGCGAAAAGGCTCTCAAGGAGTTCGAGCGGCAGGGTGCCGGAGATTCGACCCTCACTCGGTACTTCCGGGAGATGATCGGTCATCGGGTGCTCACCCCCCAAGAGGAGATCGAGGCTGCCAAGCAAGTCGAGCGGCTCGAAATCGCCTACTGGGAGGCTCTGCTCAGCTACCCATCGTGCTTTGAGAGCGTCGCCGCCGTCATGGAGGCGCGCGTCAAGGACCAGCCGCTCCCCGAGCTCGCTTCGCTTCGCAAGCTCTGCAAGAGCGCGAAATCCGAAAAGCTCGGCAAGCGACAGGAAACGCGTTGGAACGACGTCTGTCTACAGCTGTCCACCAAGATGCGCGCGCTCGATAGCGACCGCCTCTTCGTCCAGGAGTCGGACCGCGCGGTGCACCGCCTCGCCGGCGACTTCGCAGACGAACGTGACATCGTCGGTGACCACGTCCGGATGACCCCCGCGTTCAAGCGGTACCTTCAGCATGTGCGCGGCGCGCAAAAAGCGCAGCAGCGAGCGAAGAACCGCTTCGTCGCCGCCAACCTGCGTCTCGTGGTCTCGATTGCCCGCCGCTACAACCGTGGCCGGCTGCCGCTCATCGACCTCATCCAAGAGGGCAACATCGGTCTGATGAAGGCCGTCGAGCGTTTCGACCACAATCGTGGTTACCGCTTCAGCACCTACGCTTCGTGGTGGATTCGCCACGCGATCAGCCGGGCACTCGCCGACAAGGGCCGTGCGGTTCGTATCCCGGTCCACATGCTCGACACGTACAACCGTGTGGCGCGTGCGACCCAGGCTATCGCCACCCGGACCGGCATGGAGCCGACGCCCGAAGAGCTCGAAAAGGAAACGGGCATCGCCGCCGAGAAGCTCGAGAAGATCAAGGGCTACTGGGCCGAAACCCCGTTCTCGCTCGACCGTCCGGTCAACGATGAGGACGGCCGCAAGTTCATCGACTTCCTCGAAGAGGAAAACGTGCCGACACCGTACGAGCAGCTCGTCTCCCGCAAGTGGAGCGACGAGGTGCGCAGACTCCTCGACACGCTGACCCCCATGGAGGCCCGCATCCTCCGCTGGCGCTTCGGCCTCGACGACGAGGACGAGCTCACTCTCAAGGAAATCGGCGACAAGTACAACCTGTCCCGTGAACGAATCCGGCAGCTGCAGGAGCAGGCGCTGGGGAAGATCCGGCGACAGATCAAGGAGTAGGCGGGAACGCTTACAGAGGCGAAGCGCCGGCGAGGGAAACCCCGCCGGCGTTTTTAATTCACTGGCGCTGACGCTGGCACTGGCGCTGGCACTGCCTAGTGGCGCCCCCTCCGAGACCTCGGCGCCGGGACCGAGTTTCCGGTCTTGCACGCCAGCCAATGCAAGATGTCCAGCGACGATAGGAGCCCGACGACCTTGCCGGCAGCATCGACGACGGGAAGCCGGTGGATGCCTTCGTATGCCATCAAGGCAGAAGCTTTCGAAAGCGACTGGTCCTCGTGTAGCGTGAAGGACACCGAGGTCATGATGTCTCTCACTCGACCCTCCGGGGTCACGCCATGCCGGAGCAGGTCGGTTTTGGAGACGACGCCCAGGGGCGTGCCGGCATCGTCGACCACGGGTGCGCCGCTATAGTCACCGTCCAGGAGGCAGCTCGCCAGCGCGGGTAAACCCACGTCCTCCGCCACACACTGCACGTTGAGGCTCATGATACGCGACACCGGCATGCAATCTGCGCGCTCGTGCAGCTTGCGCACAAAACCTTCCCGCTCTCCGGCCGCGAGAACGCGGCGCAGAGATCGCCGTGGCGTCGGTGCACTGCTCTCATAGCAATGCAGCAGCCCGCTTTGCTCCTCCCGGTCGAAAGACAGCCCGATGTACTCCTCGCAGTCGACACACTCGTTGACGCGCACCGTCCGCATCTGCCGGGGGCAGTAGACCGTGGAGAACGA
>QMMB01000502.1 GCA_003647035.1 Deltaproteobacteria bacterium
GCGGGCGTGCCGCTGGTGTCGGTGGCCGATCTCTCCGCCGACGAGCACGTCCCCGCGTTTTTGGCTGATGGCGTCGAGTCGGACTGCAACAGCAAGGTCGCCCGCTATCAGACGATCAAGAAATTCGTGGTACTCCCCCACATGCTGAGCGTTGAAGGCGGTGAGCTCACGCCAACCATGAAGATCAAGCGCAACGTCATCAATGAGAAATACAAGGCGATCATCGACGGCATGTATTCGCCCGGCTCCGCCCGGCCGTCTGAGCCTCCGCAACCCCGCCCGTGACACCTTTGGCACTTTATTTTTCCCGCCCAACTGACTAGAAAGACCTCTCATGCGAAATTCTGTTTTCTTCATCGGAGCGTTCGTCGCTCTGTCCCTGGCCGTCGTTGGACCCGCGATCGCGGAAGACCCGGAGTTCCTGATGGAGGTCGGCACCGTCGCCCCCGGCGGGAGCCCCTGGGCCGAGCAGCTCCAGCGTTTCAAGGCCGAGGTCCAGGAAAAGAGCGGCGGCCGCATGAAGGTGAAGCTCCGGCTCGGACGCGGGAACGAGCGCTCGTTGGCGCGCCGCGTTCAGATGGGGAGCATGCAAGCGTTTGCCGGCTCCGTCGGGGGCATGAGCTCGATCGTGCGAGAGGTCAACGTCATCGAGGCCCCGTATGTGTTCGAGACGTTTGCGATAGCCGACAAGGCGCTCGACAATCCGGCGGTCATCGCTCAGGTCAAAAAGGTCCTTGCGAGGCGAGGTCTCATCTTCGGCATCTGGGCGGAGAACGGATACCGCTCGTATTTCAGTAGCCAGAAGATCCGCAAGCCGAGCGACATGAAGGGTGTTCGCTTCCGTTCCCAAGAGTCCATGGTGCATGTCGAGACGTACGAGGCCTTCGGCGCGACCCCGGTCCCCATCGACAACGGCAACACGCTAATGAGCGTGCAGACTGGGGTCGTCGACGGGTTCGACAACACGCCGCTCTTCGCGATGGCAGCAAGCTGGTACCAGGGGCTCAAGAAGGGAGAGCGCCACATCTTCCTGAGCCGGCACTGCTACCAGCCCGCGCTTCTCGTCTATTCGAAAAAATGGTTCGAGACGCTGCCCAAGGACATCCAGAAGATCCTCACGACCATGCCCCATGACCTGACCATCTGGGGCCGGGAGCAGGTCCGGAAAATCGAGCCCGTATTGCTGAAGAACCTGAAGCGCTATGGATACGAGATTCACGACCCGACGCCGGAAGAGCTGGCGCTGTTCAAGGCGGCGCAGAAAGACGTTCCGGATCGCGTTGCCAAAGAGATGGGTCCTGAAGGGGTGGCGCTCCTGAAGGCTATCCGTAAGACGTTCTGAGCGTCGACCCGATGAGACCACACATCGTTCAAGGCACGACTAGCTTGCGTTCGAAGCAAACGCTCAAGGCTCGTCGAATGCTCGGCAAGTACCGTATCCGGCGCCGCATCGGTACGGGGGGATTCGCGACCGTCTACGAGGCCTACGACACGATCGAGGGGATCCCCGTCGCCCTCAAGGTTCCCAATCTTGATCATCTCGACAAGGATT
Source organism: Deltaproteobacteria bacterium (assembly GCA_003647035.1). Taxonomy (GTDB): domain Bacteria; phylum Myxococcota_A; class Polyangia; order Polyangiales; family Houyiibacteriaceae; genus SG8-38. The sequence continues at coordinate 1,553 of QMMB01000502.1, forward strand.
CGCTGAGCGCCATCCATCGCGAGGTCCGGCTGACCGCGCGGCTCGAGCATGAGAACATCCTTCCGCTCCGCAATGCGATGATGATCGACGGCTACTTCGTCATCGCGACTCCGCTCGGCGAACAAGCCCTCACTGACCGGTTGCGGTACCGGCTAGGCCCGAGGACTGCGCTGTCATACACCGAGCAGTTGCTCGACGCGCTTGCATACGCGCACGAGGTGCGGATCATCCATTGCGATATCAAGCCGGACAATGTGATCCTGTTTCCGGAGGGGCAGGTTCGCTTGGCCGATTTCGGCATCGCGAAGGTCGCGCTCAGGACGCGAACCATCATGGGGTCCGGGCAAGGCACCGTGGGCTACATCGCCCCCGAGCAGGCGATGGGCAAACCGTCCTTTCGCTCGGATGTGTTCTCGATGGGACTGCTGATCTACCGAATGTTTTCCGGCGAATTGCCCGCCTGGCCGTTCGATTGGCCAATGCCGGGCGCGGAAAGGCTGCGCCGCACGGTTAGCCGCGACTTCGTCGCCTTCCTTCGGCGCTCCATCGAAGTCCACGAGCGTAAGCGCTTTCGTGACGGGGTACAGATGCGTAAAGCGTTCGAGGCGCTGGCGCCGCGAGCGCTTCGGGAATCTTCGCGCGGACGGAGAGCGACGCCGTGAGTGAGGCCCACGTCTTGACGGATGTGGACATGGCGCGAGGCGAGCGGTTCGAGCTCGGTGGCGGCGAAGCGGTGGTACTGAGCCTCTCGAAGCCAGGAAGGGACGGGCCGAATGAAGACGCGGCGGCGGTCATTTCGCTCGGCGAGAGGGCGGGCGTTGCGGTGGTATCCGATGGCGCTGGGGGCCATCCGGGCGGAGCGAAGGCGGCGGCGCTCGCCGTCCACGCGGTCTGTGATTCCGTGATGGCGCTTGGGGACGAGCTCGAGAACCTTCGCGGCGCGATCATCAATGGCTTCGAGTTGGCGGACCGTGCGATCTCGGCGCTTGGGACCGGCGCGGCGGCCACCCTCGCTGTCGTCGAGATCCAGGGCAACAACATGCGCGCCTATCACGCTGGGGACTCGATGGTGTTGGTGACCGGGCAGCGGGGACGCATCAAGTGGCTGACCATCCCGCACTCACCGGTTGGCTACGCGGTCGAAGCGGGATTGCTAGACCGCGGGGAGGCTTTGCATCACGAGGACCTGCACTTAGTCTCGAATCTGCTCGGCACGCAGGATATGCGCATCGAGCTAGGCGCGACCGTCGCTCTTGCACCTCGGGACACGGTGGTGTTGGCGAGCGATGGGCTCAGCGACAACCTGCACTTGGACGAGATTGTCGACTGCGTGAGGAAAGGGCCGCTTCCTCAGGCTGTGGACGAGCTGGCCGCCCTCGGCAAGAAGCGCATGGAGGCGCCAGCCGAGGGAGCCCCCTCCAAGCCGGA
>QMMB01000503.1 GCA_003647035.1 Deltaproteobacteria bacterium
CTATCGCGCGTCCGATCTGAAGAATGCCGACGACGAGGCGCGACGAAAAGGGAACCGGCAGAGCCTCGACGCGATGGCGCAGGCGGTGTGCGATGGCGGATTCGCGGCGTTGTTCCCGGAAGGGGTCAGCCACGACGATCCGTTTATCCAAGAGCTCAAGACTGGTGCCGCACGGCTGTACTACCGCGCCAAGCAACTCTGCGACGAGAATGGCGTTCCCCCGGTGATCGTCCCGGTCGGTCTTCACTACGACAACAAGACCGCCTTCCGTTCGGACGCCCTCGTCGAGTTCCATGCTCCGCTGGAGCTTCCGCACGAGCTGTTGGCGCCGATTCCCGAGGACGACGCCGAGGCGCTACGCAGCCGCAGTGGCGAGCTGATGCTGGTGCTCGAACCCGTCCTCCAGGAGGTCACTCACGCGACCGAAAGCTGGGAGCTCAACCAACTAATGAACCGCGTGCGAACGCTGATGCGAGCAGAACGGGCCAAGCGGGCGGGCGCAAGCCTCAGGGCGCCGACCATGGTCGAGCGCACGTTGGGGATGGCGAGGGTCTGGAAGGCCTACTTCGTGCGCCTACAAACCGAGCCCGATCGCGTGCAGGCGTTGCTCGATCGCGTTTCGGCCTATGACCAGGCGCTCCTCGAGGTGAAACTCGAGGACGACGACCTCGATAAGCCGCCGCCCATCGAATCCAAGTGGCTACCCATCATCTTGACCGCTCAAGCCGCGGTCGTGTTCTTGGTGTTTCCCCCTGTCCTCGTACTGGGGTCGCTGATCAACGCGGGGCCCTACTTCCTGACCAATCTGATCTCGCGAGTCGCCTCGAAGCAATACAAAGACACCGCCACGGTGAAGCTTCTCGCCGGCCTCGTCCTGTTCCCGCTCGCATGGTTGATTGCCGCGCTGCTCGTTGGCCTGGGGCAAATCGAGCTGCATCAGTCGTTCGCAGGAATCCCTCGCGCTCCATGGCCCGCTGGTATCGTGACCTTCCTGATCGGCGCGTTCGGCGGCGCGCTGGCGTTGGTCTATCTCGAGCTGGTGCGGCGCACGTGGACCTCGATCAGAATCCGCATGAAGCGCCAGTGGGGGTCTACGACCATCCGTCAGTTATTGGCCGAGCGAGCGGTGCTGTACGAGGCGATCGAGGAAATCCGAGGGGGCCTCGATCTGCCCGGCGACGTCCTCGCGGACGGACGGGTCGGCACACAGGACTTCGCGCTCGACCCGGACGACGTTCCCTAGCCGCCCTGCCCCTTCCAGGGAATGTCTTGCACGCCAGCCACGTGATTGGCATAGCGCGCCAGAACGAAGAGCAGATCGCTAAGGCGGTTGACGTATCGGAATAGCTCCCCGCGGAGATTCTCCTGCGTGCCGAGCGCCACGAGCGAACGTTCGGCGCGTCGACACACGCAGCGCGCGACGTGGAACCGCGCCGCGCCCTCACTGCCGCCCGGCAGGACGAACGACGTGAGGGCCGGCGGGCCTTCTTCGTACTTGTCGATCGCCCGTTCGAGCGCCTCGACTTGGGGCTCGGCAATGAGTGGCATCGCGCTCTTCTTCTTGCGGTCCTCGGTCGAGCCAAGCTCCGCGCCCACTTCGAATAGATCGTTTTGAATCTGATTGAGGAGCTCGTCGAGGTCTGCATTCGAAACCGCCACGCGCGCCCAACCTACGGCGCTGTTCAACTCGTCGACCTCGCCGTACGCTTCAACCCGGGGCGAGGCTTTGGACACCCTGGCTCCGCCAAAGAGACCGGTGTCGCCCGTATCCCCAGTCTTCGTGTAGATCTTCATGCGTCGGGCCCTCCGTTCGAAAACCGATCGCCGATCGCAACCCCGCGCCCGCTCGCGAAGGAACGTGCGTCGACTCGCTTACGGCCACTCTCCTGAAGCTCCTGAATCTCGAGGGTGCCCTCGGTGCACGCGACGAGGATGCCTTCCGGATCAAGCGCGATGACCTGGCCGGGGGCCGCCCCCTCAGGATCGAGCGTTGATGCGAGGGTACGGTGCACCTTGATGCGTCGCTCTCCAAGAACCGTATGTGCGCCTGGCCAAGGATTCATGCCGCGGATCTGATTATGCACCGCTCGAGCCGATTTGTTCCAGTCGATGCGACCGTGATCCTTTTTCAGGAGGGGCGCCATCGTCGCTGCACCCTCTTCTTGCGGTTGCGGAGTGAGGTCGCCGGCAACGTAGCGAGGTAGCTGTTCGCGCAGGAGCTGGGCGCCCATCTTCGAAAGGCGATCGCTCAGCGTCGCTGCGTCGTCGTCCCGTGCGATGAGTGTCGACGCGGTCGCAAGGATAGGCCCCGTGTCCATGCCCTCGTCCATCTGCATCAACGTGACGCCGGTCTCCTCGTCTCCGTGGACTATCGACCATTGAATCGGGGCCGCGCCGCGCCAGCGCGGAAGCAGTGAGGCGTGAACGTTGACGCAACCGGCTTTGGGCGCATCGAGCACCGCGCGCGGGACAATCCGACCGTACGCCACCACGACCGCCACGTCCGCCTCGAGGGCTCGAAGCTTTTCTGCGAACTCGGCCGTTCGGACCTTGGTGGGTTGCCACACCTCGAGTCCCAGCTCGAGAGCGCGCTTCTTCACGGCGGGTGGTCGCATGGCAAGCCCACGGCCCGCTGGCCGATCCGGCTGAGAGACAACGACAGTCACCTCGCTAATATCGTGCACCGCCTCGAGACAAGGCACCGCAAAGTCGGGGCTGCCAAAAAAAATGGTTCGCACAGGCCGTCACTGCGCGGCGTCGGCCGCGGCTCGTTTGGTCATCGCGCGGTGCACCAACCGGCGGCGCAACACGCTGAGATGGTCGATCATGAGCTCGCCATTGAGGTGATCGTTTTCGTGCTGAATGGCGCTCGCCAACAGCCCTTCGGCGGCGAGCTCGAACGGCTGTCCGTCTTGGTCGAACGCTTTGAGCGTGATCCGTTCGGCGCGCTCGATGTCTTCGCGGATACCGGGAAACGAGA
>QMMB01000504.1 GCA_003647035.1 Deltaproteobacteria bacterium
ATCATTCATGCAAGGACCCAGGAGACTGTGCGGTCAGACCCGAGCTCGGCCCGCTCGTGTCCGATCCGGTTTGCGGTTGCGACGGAACAACCTCCGACAACGCCTGCGAGGCGGGGGCCGCAGGCGTTCGGGTCTCGGCCGACGAGCCATGCGAGTGCGTCAACAACGACGACTGCGACCTAAGCGACTACTGCAACGCCAACACCTGCGACGGACCCGGGGTTTGCGAGATGCGGCCAGAGGACTGCCCCCCAGGGGGACCGACGGTAGTGGCGTGCCAGGGTCCAGCGTTTCCCAATGCCTGCCTTGCTGCGCAGGCTGGGCAACGCGTACGGTCCGAGTAACCTTTCTAAACTCACGCGCTCACGGAGAAACCCAACCCCGTGTCAGTCGGTAGCCGGCCGTCCGACTTCGGTCAGGCCTTTTCCAAACCGGGGTGCGTAGTAAGTGATGACCCGCTCGAAGGCCTCTTCCGGGCTGAAACGTGGTTGGTAGCCCAGGTCGTCGGCCAGGCGCGTGCTGTGTACCGACACGCTGTTTACCAGCACGGCTTGCTCAGCGAGGGCCTTGCTCTCGGAGTAGGCGTCTATGTAGTGGTCTGGGTACGGGCGGTCCTCGCCGATGCCGATCAAGGGGCCGCCGTGAAGGATGACGTCGATGTCGCGCGCGGCTTCATCCACCGTGCTCGCATCGGTGATGTCGCCCACCACCGAGTCGTCAGCCGTTTCGCACGGCAGCAGGTCGAGGGTCCGCACGTGAACTTCTTGCTCACGCGCCGCCGCCAATTCGCCGAGCTCGGAGATGATGCGCTTGCCGAGAAAACCTGCGCCTCCGGTGAGCAACACGCGAAGCGGTCTTTGCATGCGTCGCACGGTAGCATTGAGCGTGCGACGACACTAGACGCGCTTCACCCGCACGTTCATGGCCGTAGGACTTTCTCCATCCGCTGGAACACGTCGTCGATGACCTTTGCTTCCGGCAAGATGGTGACACGGAAATAGTTGCGGTAGTCCACATTGAAGCTGGAACCTGGAGCCACGAGCACGTGCTGCGTCTCCAGCAACTCCATCGCAAAGTCTTGGTCGTCGAACCCGGGCAGTTTGTCCGTGTCGGCCCCGACGAACGCATACATCGAACCACCGGGTGCGATCCGGTCCAGGCAGTCGCTGGCCTCGACGCCCCTGATCACGGCCTCGCGGGACTCATGCAAACGCCCGCCCGGACGAATCAGTTCTTTGAGGCTCTGGTAGCCACCCAGTGCCGTCTGCACGCCCCACTGTCCGGGCACGTTGCTGCACAAGCGCAGTGACGCCAGTAGATCGAGGCCGTTCAGGTAGTCCTGCGCAAGCTCATTGGTACCGCTGAACGCTACCCAACCAACGCGGAAACCACAGGCGCGGTAGACCTTGGACAACCCGCTGAACGTGCCGCACAGGGTATGGTTCACCAGTGGCGCAATCGGGATGAACTCGGCGCCGTCGTACACCATCCCGTCGTAGATTTCATCGCTAAAGACGACGAGGTCGTGCTGTTCGGCGAGCGCGACCATCGCCTCTAGAACCTCCCGGCTGTACACGGCGCCCGTGGGATTGTTCGGGTTGATGATGACGATCGCACGCGTTCGGCCGGTAATCAGACTGGCCAGCGCATCGAGGTCAGGCTGAAACTGCTTCTCCGGCGGACACGGATAGTGCACCGCCCCACCACCGTTCAGCGTGACCGCCGCAGTCCACAGCGGATAGTCGGGGCTCGGTATGAGCACTTCGTCGCCGTCGTTGAGCAACGCGCGCAATGTCAAATCGATCAGCTCGCTGACACCGTTGCCGATGAACACATGCTCGGCCGTCACGTTCATGACGCCGCGTTCCTGCTGCTGCATCACCACCGCTTCGCGTGCCTTAAATATGCCTTTCTGGTGGCAGTACGCCTCGCTGCTCGGGAGGTTTTCGATCATGGCCATGCGCATGGTTTCCGGTGTGCGGAAGCCGAACAGACCTGGGTTTCCGATGTTGAGCGAGATGATTTCGTGGCCCTGACGCTCCATGTCGTGCGCGCGCTGCGCCAGCTGCCCGCGTATCTCGTAGCGAACACCGTGTAGGTTGTTGCTGGTGTTGATTTTGGTGTTCATCGATTTGGATCAGTCATACCTGGCGACGGACCTTACCACAGCCCCCTCGGGAAGCGCCTGGTTGGATCGTGCCGTCGTTCGAGCGAGTGATGGACTGCTCCAGATGACAGGACGGTTGCGTCTGCTACCTTGGCGGCTTCTCGGAGGTACTAGATTGGACCGCGAAATTCGGGTTGGATTGTGTGGATGCGGCGTGATCGGGGAAGGCCTGGTGACGGCCTTACTGCAGCATGCCGACGTCATCAACGAGCGAGTGGGTGCGCCCGTGAGGCTTGCGGCCGTCGCTGACAAGGATCCGGCTCGTCTCGATATCGTCCGCGAGCAAGATGAGCGCATTGCGTTGGTCAACGACGCGTTCGAGCTCGCCAAGCGGGACGACGTCGATGTCGTCGTCGAGCTCATCGGCGGGGTCGAAGTGGCCGATCGGTTGGTGCGAGCGGCACTCGGCGCGAAGAAGCACGTGGTCACGGCCAACAAGGCGCTTCTCGCCGAACGAGGCGCGGAATTGTTCGCACTCGCGGAGGCCAATGGCTGCGACCTGTACGTCGAGGCCGCCGTAGCCGGCGCGATCCCCGTGATTCGCGTGATTCGGGAGTCGCTTGCGTCTGACCGCATCCTTTCGGTCAGGGGCATCATCAACGGCACCAGCAACTACATCCTATCGAGCATGGCCAACGAAGGAGCTGCTTTCGCAGACGCTCTCCAAGCCGCGCAAGAGGCTGGGTTCGCCGAGGCAGACCCAACGCTCGACATCACGGGCGCCGATTCCGGTCACAAGCTGGCGATCCTCGCTGGCCTTGCATTCGGAGCGCGTGTGCTGTCCGGCGAGATCCCAACGGAG
>QMMB01000505.1 GCA_003647035.1 Deltaproteobacteria bacterium
AACCGCGTGAAGTGCCTCCGCAGCGGTCGCATGCATGGTCGCCGTAAGCACACAATCATCAGACACGACAGCCCACTCTACCAGCCTCCCGGTCTGACCCACGTCACCGCCCACGAATAGCCGCAAAGTAAATGTCTTGCTCGTCGCCGGGGCCCGAAATCGCGAAGGCTGTGAAGAAGTCGCTTCCGAACGACGTGAGGCCCATGTAGTCGCCGAGGAATAGGCCTCGCCGATTGGGGTTTGCCTGCAAGATGTCGAACGACTCGTTCGTGACTCGAACCGGGTCGACCCAGTGCGCGCGGTCGGTGCAATCGGCGCGATCCGGATGGCAGTGAATGAACCAATAGTCCGTCAGGGATCGACGATCTCGCCGCGCGCATTGTGCGTGATCTTCTCAAGCACCTTGATGCGAGCAGCACCACTTCGCGCGTGCGAGATTCCGAGCAATCAACCGCCATGTTAGGTTCGCTAGATGCAAAGCGAGACCGATAAAACGCTGCACGCTCACCAGGAACGAAACTGGCTCGTCGGCGGCGCGGTGGCGGTCTATCGCAATGGGAAGTTGTGGCAGGATCACTGCGCAGGCACCCTCGACCCCGGAGCCGGTAGCGCGCCGATCACACCGGACACGCCGTTCGTACTATTTTCCAATAGCAAGCCCCTCGCTGCGTCTTGTTTGCACTGGCTTCATGGGCAAGGCGCGTTCGATTGGGACGATGCCGTTGCCCGGTATTGGCCCGAGTTCGGTCAACAGGGCAAAAATGGTGTCACCATCCGGCACCTACTCAGCCATCAAGGCGGGTTTCCTCGCACGCCACCCGCGCTGACGTTCGAACGAATGAAGGACTGGGAGACGTCGGTTCAGATCATCGAGCGCATGCCGCTCGAGTTTGAACCGGGCGCGGCCGCGTATCATCCGATTACACTCGGCTTCGCCTTAGGGGAGCTGGTGCAACGGCTGGACACACGCTCGATCTCGTCGGTCTTTCGCGCAGAGATTGCCGGGCCCCTCGGTTTGTCGCGCACCTCCTTGGGAGAGGACCCAGATCTATCGGATGCAGGCCCGAGCATTCACTATCTAGTGCCTGAGGGCAGCCCGGATCGCCAGCACCGAATGGGCTTCATTCCGGACCCGGCAGACCCTTCACGTGGGACGCTTGATTCGGAGTGTTGCGCGCAAATGAACCATGCGTCGTTCCGCGCGGCGTGCGTTCCAGCGGTAGGAGCCGTGAGCAGTGCTCGCGACCTCGCGCGCTTTTACGCGATGTACCTCGCCGGCGGCACACTAGACGGCATAGAGTGCCTCAAAGCCGAGACAGTCGAAGAAGCGCTGCGCGTGCAAGTCGAAGGCGTCGACACCATTCTCGCAGAAACGTACGGCGAGGCTTTCGCCTATCGAGGTCGAACGCTCGGCATGTGCGCATGGGAGCCAGACAGCCCGATCATCGGTCACGCCGGCGGCGGCATCACGTTCGCGTGGCTCGACACCAAGAAGCAACTCACGATGGCCTACCTGACCAACGGGTTCATTCCGGTCCAGGCCCAGTACGTACGCAGCACCGAGATGCGTAGGGCGATCGTCGCTGACTCGCGCGCTTGATCCCGCCATTTGGAGTGGGTTCGATTCCCAACGCCGCCGCTGGGCACCGTCGAAGCGAGCTCCAGGGCTTTGCGGACGGCAAACTCAGGAGAACCGCCTCGCAAGATTTCTTGAGCGACCCGGAATGGCGGCGCCTTGATGACCAGTCTGGCGAAGTCGTGAATCGTCGCGATCGACACGTCGCCATAGTCAGCTACGGCGCGGAGCAGATCGCGTGCGCGATTCTTCACCACTGGTGAGGCTGATAGTACATTCAAACGCCTTGTCTCAAGTCGGAGAAAGTAGACAGATAAGGCGTTCTGCGCAATTCAGGAGCTGAGTGGCTGAGTGGCTGAGTGGCTCTGCGGACACCGTGTTTGAGCACGTCTACGTCGGCAACGTGGCGTATGCCCATGCGCTTGCGACCTTTGCCATGCTCGAGGACGCCCCTCCTGCACTGCTGGGCAACAAGTACTTCGTCACGGACCAGCCTGCCGACAATTTCTTCGAGTTCATGCGAAAGTTCGTAGAGCCTCTCGGCTACGACTTCCCGCCTTCTTCTCGGACGATCCCCGCGTGGGCGGCATTGCTTGCAGGTCGAGCGAGTGAACGGTTTGCCAAGCTCGTGCAACCGGTGTGGAAGCTTCGTCCAACGCTCACGAAGTCGAGCGTCACCGTCCTCGTGAATAGCATCTCGGTGAAGAGCACGCGCTTGGCCGACGACCTCGGTTACGAGCCGCGCTTCACCCCCGAGGAAGCCTTCGATCGGGTCATGACCTACTACGCGCCCCGCTTTCAAAAGGGCCGGGCAGCGTCCTAACCTTTTTGCACGCTCGCGGGCGGCCATGGCGCGCTGTGGCACAGGCCAGGCTGTGAGCTAGACGGGAATTACTGCCCTTTTCGGCCTTCGCGCTTGGCACCCTTGTTGCGTACTTCCACCCTGTCAGCATTCGTGAAGGAGAGTCCTATGAGGCGTCTTGGGTTTGTATATGTGTTGTTGCTGGGAGCGGCGGGCTGCGGTCAAAGCGGCGGCGACAGCATCGACGGCATCGAGGGCTTCGTGTGCGGCGCGGATGGACAGACGTATTCGGTCAAAGAGGCTGCCGACGGTGAGCACGACGTGGTGCATCGCGGCCGATGCGGCGCACCGATGGGTTGCGACTCCCCCGCCGACTGCTTCGCCGGCGACGAGTGCTCGCCCCATGGTGACGCCGACGTGTGTGTTCCGATCCCGAACAACTGCCAGTGCGCCGGGGTCTTCGAGCCGGTGTGCGGCGCCGACGGACGAACGTACATCAACGCCTGCGAGGCGCGCTGCGTCGAGGTCGCGGTCGTCTTCGAGGGAATGTGCGAGGACGACCCCTGCGCGGCCATCG
>QMMB01000506.1 GCA_003647035.1 Deltaproteobacteria bacterium
CGGGACGTGGGCTGCCCGAAACCGAAGCGCTTCGGTGACTGTCGTGAGCGAAAGCCGATATGCGGCGAGGCGGTCCGGATCGACATCAACCCGGAATTCCCGGTCTCGTATGCCGTTGCGCCACGTACCCGAGACGCCTGGTAGCCGCTCGACCCGGTCCGCCATGTCCTTGCCGATCTGGCGCAGCACGGCTTCGGGGACCTCTCCGCGGATTGCGACCGCGATCGTCGGGAAGTCGACCTTGACCTCGCGTACGACCGGGCGCTCCGCGTCGAGCGGCAAGTCATCAATGCGATTGATCTCGTTCGAGACCTCCATCATCGCGCTGGTGACGTCTTCGACATCCGCGTCGAAGTGGAAGCTCACGTAGGACACGCCTTCTTTGGATACGCCCCAGATCTCTTCCACCTCGTCGACGTCACCGACCGCGTTCTCGATCGGGATCGTGACGAGCTGCTCGATTTCCTCGGGCGATGCCCCCACGTAGATCGTGGTGATGTTGCCCCAGCCGGTGGGCATCGTCGGCAGCGACTCTCGGTGCATCCTTCCCATCACCAACGCACCGATCAGAACCGCCGAGATCGCCACGAGATTGACGAGCACAGGCTGCCGGACTGCGAAGGCGGGGACGCTCATGGCTCGCTGCTGCGTTCCGTCGATGACGCCGAGACCGTCTCGACCGGCACTACTCGGACTTTCGACCCGTCCACGACGCGGGTGACGCCCTTGATCACGACCGTCTCACCAGGCTCGATGCCTTCGGTCACCTCCGCAAAACCGGCGCCCACGAGGCCGAGCACGATCGAGCGCCGGTGCGCGATTCCGTCCGAGACCACGTACAGGTGCTGGCGGCCAAAGCGCTCGAACACCCCTTCGAGAGGCACCCGCATGACCATCCTCGGTTCGCCGGTTTCGACCGAGAACCTAGCCACCAAGCCCGGGCGCAGTCGTCCCTCGGCGTCGTCGATCTCGACCTCGACCGGAAGGCGCCGAGTACGCGGGTCGATGACCTCCCCCACTCGGACGACCTTGCCGCTGAAGATCTCGCCTGGCCGCGCGTACACCGAGATCACCGCCGCGGAGCCCACCGCGACGTCGATCGCTTCACGCGGGTCGAGCAAGACGCGGGCCTTGAGCAGACTCGTATCTGCCAAGACGAGCAGCGGGCTCCCAGGGGCGAGATATTCTCCAACCTCGACCGTCCGTTCGACGACGGTCCCGCCGAAGGGAGCGCGAACGACCGCGTCGGTGAGGCCCCGTCGAGCGAGTCGGGCCTCAGCGCGCGCCGCGTCACGGGCAGCCGACGCGAGGCGCACTGCGTCTACGGCATCGTCCAAGCGTTGCTCAGGCAGACCACCCGTCTGCACGAGCTTTTTGGTTCGCGCTTGTTCGCGCTCGGCCTGATTCAGTCGCGCCTCGCTTTGGGCAACGGCTGCGTTGGCGGCCTGTGCTGCGGAGGCTGGGCGTCCGACGTCGAGACGCAACAGAACGTCCCCCTCTTTGGCACGGTCGCCTGCTTCGACCAACACGTCGACGACCCGCCCCGCCGTCTCGGCGCGCATGTTCGACTGTCGATTGGCTAGGATCTCGGCCGTGGCCGATGAGATCGGCGTGACGGGCTCCAGCTCGATCGTAGCGGCGTGAACCGGCGGCGGGGGAGCCTCGGTCGCCGCCGGCGCGGTCCCTGTGCAGGCGCTTGCCGCGGCCACGGCCACGGCCCCCGTCAAAGAGCGGCTCAAAGAGCGGCCCAAAAGCACGAACTGTGAGGGGAAGTAGCAAAGCATCACCCGAGAACCCTGTGTGTGGATCACTACTCGGGCAAGAAGAAAAGCGCCCGGCGCGGGCTCAGCGCAGCACGGCGTAGGCGTTGCTCAAGCACGGCTTGTCGGGCCTCTGTTCCGTCGTGACGCTCACAATCAAGCGCTCCCCCTCGTTCCAGCCGCGAATGATGAGCATGTCGCCCGGGAAAACCGGGTTGCTGAACTGCCCGCGGAGCGTCGCCAGCTTGTCAGGATCTCCGCCACAAGCCCCTTTGACGACCGCCCGGCCGGCATATCCATAGGTACACAAGCCGTGCAGGAGCGGTCGGTCGAAACCCGCCTGTGCTGCAAAGTCGGGATCAGCATGCAGGGGGTTGTAGTCGCCGCTCAGGCGGTAGAGGAGCGCCTGCGTAGGTCCGACTTGGTCGCGGATCTCGAAGTCAGGCGCACGGCGGGGCGGGTTCACGCGCTCGGTCTTCGGGGGGCGCTCGCCACCAAAGCCTCCGTCGTTGCGCAACAACAAGGTCACCTCGCCCCGCGTGATGAGGTCGCCGTCCTCGTCGTGGGCGTCGATGCAAAGCACGGCCATGGCGAGCCGTTTTAAATCGTAGAGCCCCGCCACCTTTCCCGTGACCCGTAACTGGCCGTTCGGGCGCAGTGGCTTGAAGAGGTTCATTTGCTGGCTGTGGTGGACCATTCCCTGTCGGTCGCAGCCGATCCGATCGACCAGCGCATCGAACGCGGCGAACGTCGGGATGGTACAAAACGTGGGAAGGACCTTCGGGCCGCGTCCCTCGTAGAGATACTCGAGCTCTGCGTCCGCGGATGCTCCGACCCCGAGTGCGTACACCACCGTGTCGCGCCACGTGTAGTTGAAATCGATGGGAGAGGTCTCGTAGCCCAAGCTCTGTGCGTCGATCGTCATGCCGGTGGCCCGAGTAGAGCGCCTGCCGCAAAGGATGGCAATCCGGCGCTCCGCGGCTTACAGTTCGGCGTGGTGAACAGGATGAAACGAGTTGCGATCGTTTTCTCCGGCGGCCCCGCACCGGCGGCCAACGCGGTGATCTTTGCCGCGGCGATTTCGTTCTTGGAGGCTGGCACCGAAGTGCTCGGCATCTTCCACGGGTACGCCAACCTCCAAGCGTACGATCCCGTCGCTCGCCCCATGCTCCAGGCCGAGCGCTGTCGCC
>QMMB01000507.1 GCA_003647035.1 Deltaproteobacteria bacterium
CGACCGCCAGCACCCCGAGCGCGACCGCGGCGCGCGTCATCGTCCTCGACCCCATAAGAAAAAGCTCATGCCCATCAATATGGGGCGAAAGAGCCCGCAGGCCAATTTCTAGAAAACGAAGCGAGAGCCCACCGGATCCCAGCGAACGGCGCGCGACTTCTCGTAAGCCATGCGGTCATCGAGGCGACGCAGCTTACCCTTGCGCACACCGAACATGATCGCGGTGACCACCACGCCCATCATCCCGCCCCAGAAGAGCGGCAAACCGATGCCCAGCATCGCCTTGCCGGCCGTGGTGCATCGAATGTTGCCGGTTCCTCCGACGTTGAATGTGAAGCATTGGTTCGCAAGGGCAGGCTACCGTGGCTCAGGTTCAACAACTCGGCTTGCCCTCGTTCCGAAGCAAAGCACGGAGCGCCCCAAGGCGGACGGTGAGCCTGTGGCGTTCTAGGGCGTTAGCGTGTAGACCGCTCCACCATGTGTAGAACGCTCGTAATTCGAATCGGTTGTATCGTGTGTGCGCTGGCGCTGAACGCTTGCGGTAGCGGTGGCGGAAGCGACGGGACACCGGACTACACCGAACCCGGGCCTGCGTCAGTCGGCGTCGCGACGACTAGCCTGACCGACAGCAGCCGTGGTCGAACCCTTCCAGTCGAAGTTTGGTATCCCATCGCCGCCTCAGGCGCGGCGTCGGACGTGATCGACTTCGAGACCGACACCGATCGGCGCGACGCGCTCTCTCCGTTACTCGATGCCGGTCCCGCCGAGTGCGTCGCAACGACCACCAACGCTACCCGCGACGCTGCGGCAACCGCCGGGGAGTATCCTGTGGTCCTCTACTCGCATTGCTACACCTGCACGCGATGGTCTGCACATGCCGTCATGGAGCGCCTCGCCTCCCACGGGTTCGTCGTCGTCGCTCCGGACCACGAGGGCGACACTCTCTTCGACCTCATCGATGGTACCCAGTCCCCTCTCGACAACGCGCTGGTCGATGTTCGAGAAGCGGATATCCGTTTCGTTCTCGACCAAGTACTCAGTGGCGACGCGCTTCCCGAGGGAGTGACCGCCAACGCATCGCAGGTGGGTATGCTGGGCCACAGCATCGGATCAGTGACCGCAGGGAGAGTCGCCCAAAACGACGCGCGCATCGCGGCGGTGGCTGGCCTGGCCGCGCCGATGGAAAACATCCTCTACGGAGAGGTGCTGATGGAATTCATCACGGTGCCTTTGGGACTGCTCGAAGCCACCGAGGACAACAGCATCGGCGAACCCGGCAACCTGTTCATCAACGAGAACTTCTCCAAAGCCAACACGCCGGCCTACAAGCTCGACCTCGTCGACGCGGGCCATTGGTCGGTCACGAACATCGCCGGACTCGGGGGCTTCTTCATGCCCGGATGCGGCGACGACACCCGCCAAACCAACGGCGAACCCTTCACCTACGTGCCTGTGGAGTCTGCCAACGGTCACACCGCCACATTCGTGACCGCCTTCTTCGCCGCCCACCTCCTGAACGAGCCCGCTGCGCTGGAGCTCCTCCGCAGCAACCCCTGGCCAACCGAAGCTCCCCTCGAAGTCCGCGAATAGGGGGACACAGGCGGCTCGCGTAGAACCGGCTGTTCCCAAGTTTCTCCGACGGCGGTATCGTTGCCACCTTCGCGAGGAGCAGCGCAATGTCCCGAGCCGGTTTGATCTTGGCGGGAGTGTTGGCGGTCCTATTCTGGGCCGCGGGGTGCAGTGAAGAAACCAAAGGGGGCGGCGCCGGTTCGGGCGGCACGGCGGGTACTGGGGGATCCGCGGGGACCGGTGGCACTGCGGGGACGGGCGGCGCGGGCGGCATCCGAGCCCCTGTCGTGTGCGGTTCGTTTTGGGAGCAGCCTGCGGACGCGCCAATCGTCTCGACCGAATGCACCTACAACCTCGATGCAACGCCTCCGGTCCGGGATTGCACGGCGTTCGATCGCGACGGAGATGCGACCCTTCGCGTCATCCGTGAGTACGCCGACGAGAGCGTGCCATGTGGGTACCCGTGCGTGACCGGTAACATGCCGACCGGGCAGAACACCGGAGATCACTTCGATGCGGCGTTACGCCCCATCGTCGAGACGGGGTCCTTTGGACCGGACGGTGTGACTCTCCTGAACAGGACCGTTGCTACGGTCGACGAGTTCGGAAATTTGGAGAAATCCGAGTTGTACGACGGTGACGGCAACCTGACCGCGACCGCAACCACTAGCTACACGGGCGACCCAGCGAAACCCGCCACCTTCGAAACGCGGCTTTCGAACAACATGCTGGTCTCGAGCGGCACCATGATGTGGAATGCCATGGATCAGCTCGAGGCTTTCGAGGTCCTGATCAATGTGGGTTTCATTCCGCAAGCGCGGTTCGACTATGAGTACAACGCCGACGGATCTCTGATGAGGGTGACCGGGTTCAATATCGAGGAGAATCCTGAAGAGCTGATCGGAACCTACGATTTCGCGTACCCGTTCCCCCAGGTGACCGTGACCTACGTGCTCCCCGATGCGACGGTGATATCCATCCTCACCTACGACTTCGTCTGTCCACCATAGGCCCTCTGCGCAGGCAGATATCGGTTGGCGCAAGCACCTCGAGGACGGTTTCCGTCTGATCGTCGGCCGCACGGCCGGTTGTTTTTGCCGTGTTTTTCAGCGCGTGTGGCGGATTTCACGTCATTCTGAAGCCGAAAAGGGGTACGCTCGCTGTCCGGCAAAATCCAGGCAACCGGCGGCCGGAAGCGTCGATAAGCAGTTCATCGACATGTCACGATCCCCGCAAATACACCCAAGGTGCACCCGGCGTGCGTTGTTGTCCCACCCTGCAGCCGTCTTGATCGTTTTGGGGTCGGTCGCCGTCATTGGCTGCGGTGCGTTGGACTGCCCGGAGCCTCTGATCGCGGTGGAGGGGACGTGTCACAAG
>QMMB01000508.1 GCA_003647035.1 Deltaproteobacteria bacterium
CGTGGCGGGTCAAGTTCAGCCCACAGGACGACACGCGGTTCGAATACTGGAAGCGCATGGAGTTCACCGCGGAGCAGTGGCGCGGTCTCAAAGAGCACGCGGACGAGCGCGACCTTTTGTTCTTGAGCTCGCCTTTCTCGGAAGAGGCGGTCGACCTGTTGACCGACATCGGGGTCGCGGCTTGGAAGATCGCCTCGGGGCAGATCACCGACCTATGGATGCTCGAACGGCTCGCCAAGACTGGCTGGCCCGTGTTGTTTTCCACGGGGATGAGCCCGCTCGAAGAGGTGGAGTGGGCGGTTGGATGGGCGCGCGGTAAAGGGCTCGACGTAGCGGTCATGCAGTGTACCTCCGCGTACCCGAGCACCATCGGCGGCGTAGGGTTGAACGTCATGGCCGACTTTCGCGACCGGCTCGGCGTTGCGGTCGGGCTGTCCGACCACACTGGCACGATCTACCCATCCCTTGCCGCGGCTGCCTTGGGTGCCCAACTTCTCGAGGTGCATGCCACATTCAGCCGTCAGTCGTTTGGGCCCGATGTTCCGGCGTCGGTGACTTTCGACGAGCTCCGGACCCTCGTCGAGGGGGTTCGCGCGACAGAAACCATGCTTGCCAACCCGGTAGACAAGGATGCTGTCGCAGTCGAGATGGCGTCCATGCGCGAGCTCTTCACCAAGAGCATCGTGGCTCGACGTGATCTAGACGCCGGCGCCACTCTGCGGGTCGAGGACCTCGCGACGAAGAAACCCGCCCAGGGCATCTCCGCGCGACGGATGCACGACGTCGTGGGGAAACGCCTCGCCCGCGCACTCGTGGCAGGGGCTTTTTTGCAAGAGGAAGACATCGAGGGCTAGCCCGTGAGAAAAGTCTGCGTCGTCATCACTGCCCGGCCCAGTTACAGCCGAATCCGCAGCGCGCTCGAAACGTTGAAGGCGCGCGACGACATCGAGCTGCAAGTTGTTGCGGCCGCCTCGGCGCTTCTCGATCGCTATGGCTCGGTGGTCACAGAGATCGAGCGTGACGGGTTCGAGATCGCGAGCAAGGTGTACATGGTGCTCGAGGGCGAGCAGCCCTCGACGATGGCCAAGACCACCGGCATCGGCATGATCGAGCTCGCCACCGCCTTCGACAACCTCCAACCGGACTTCGTCGTTACGATCGCCGATCGGCACGAGACCCTCGCAACGGCCGTTGCGGCCGCGTACATGAATATCCCGCTCGTTCACATTCAGGGCGGTGAGATCACCGGCTCCATCGATGAAAAGGTTCGTCACGCGATCACCAAGCTCTCCGACTATCACCTCGTGTCGAGCGAGCAGGCGCGTGAGCGCGTGGTCAGAATGGGGGAGGCACCTGAGACGGTGATCGTGACTGGCTGCCCGTCCATCGACATTGCCGCACGAATTCTGGATGCCCCGGCGCTCGAGTTCGATCCTGTACACAAGTACGGAGGCGTTGGGGCGAAGGTCGATCTATCGAACGGCTACTTGGTGGCTCTACAGCACCCGGTCACGACCGAGCACGAGTTGGCACGTAGGCACGTTCACGAAACACTTCACGCGGCAGCCGATTCCGGCATCCCCGCCCTCTGGTTCTGGCCGACCCCCGACGCAGGTTCGGACGGCACGTCGCGGGGCATCCGGGCGTTCCGGGAAAGTCATGATCCAAGCAATCTGCACTTTTTCAAGAACATGGCGCCAGAGGATTTCCTGCGCGTGCTCTACCACTCCAGTTGTCTCGTCGGGAACTCGAGTGCGGGGATCCGGGAGTGTTCGTTTCTCGGGGTTCCGGTGGTGAATATCGGAGGCAGACAGCTGGGCCGCGATCGCGGGCCCAACGTGCTCGACGTCGACCACGACCGCGGCGCCATCGCGGATGCGATCCGAAAACAGATCGCCCACGGCCGCTACTCGAGCGACTCCTTGTACGGGGACGGCGCCGCAGGTCCGCGCATCGCCGACGCGATTGGACGGATCGAGCCGCGCATCCACAAACGACTCAACTACTAGCGATCGCTTGCCATCCGGCGCCCCAAGCTAGGGCGTCGGCGATGCGCTCGACGTTCTCTGTGGCCATCACCGCCGGGAAGGTATTTGGGTTCTTCAAGAACCCTGGGCGAGAGGAATCGCGAATGGCCGCGACGAATTCCAGCAGTTGCTCTTCGTCGTGCTCGTGTTCGAAGATCGCTTTTCGGAAGACCGCGTGCCACTCGTCTTTTGCGACGAGGCCTGCCCGGTGGGTGAGGGCGCACTCGTTGTAGAAGACGTCCCCGAACGTGACGACAGGCTTCCCAAAGAGCAAGCCTTCCCAACCGACGGTCCCGGTGATGACCGTGACCGCCGCTGCGTTACGGATGAGGGTCCAGGTGTCTTCGTCGGGCCCGAGTAGCCGAACACCAAACGTGTCTCGCAGCCGTTTGTAGAAGGCGAGTGGACGCCGGCCTCGATTGCTGACGTGCTCCTTGACGTAGAGTCGGTAGCCGACCGGCAGGCTCTTGCTGATGTCCTCGATGAGCGCGGCTTGATCGAGGTAATAGGGTGCCTGCACCAGGGTCGAAGCTTCAGGCTGGAAATGAATGGGGTAGAGAACGTACTGCTCGCCGGCTATCGGGCGGTCGAAGTAGTCGAGCGACTGCGAAGCTTGGTTGCGCGCCAGCCGCACGGCGCGTTGCCGAAGCGCTTGCACCGGGGATGCGAGCGTCGGGTTGAGTGGGTCGGTCAGGTAGCGCTTGCCGAGGGTAGCGAGCCGCTCGACGTTCTCCTTGTCGGACACCGGCAAGCGGGCGCGTGTGCGCATCCCTGCCGGTCGTTCGGGCCGTTCGCGGAAAGCCTTCACGAACGCTTCGGCCTCGCTACGCTCTTTGGCCGTGAGGCCGCGCTGGCGGATCTCGCGGAGCTTGTCCTTGGTGAGGTTCCACTCCTGGGGACCGCCGCTGTC
>QMMB01000509.1 GCA_003647035.1 Deltaproteobacteria bacterium
GTGGTCGAATTCGGCCGCTACGCGATGCGCGAGCTGTTGGCAGATCTGCATGGCCCAGTAGGTGCCCGACTTCACGTAGGTCGCGACGATCACGGCCCGCTCCGTGGGCGTATAGCCCGCGAACGCTGCCCGCATGCTGCGCTCCGAGCGGAGCACGGTGCTGGCCAACTCCACGATCTGGCGGCTCAGACCGAGGCGCTTGGCGACACGATGAGCGAAGCGGACAGGGGTGTAGCGGTCGGGGGTCTGCACGGTTGGCTCCGGGTCGCCAATATAGCGCGGAACGTCGGCAGGTTACCAACCCGCACAAGTTTGACAGCCTCCCGGCAACCCCCGATCCTGGAATCGTGCTTCGCACAGTCCCGCCATCGGCTGACCAGCTACGGGAGCTGGAGATATTGATTCGCGCGCACCACCCGCTCTTGCTGGTGGATACCGTCGAGGAGGACCGGGTCCACGTGCTCCTGGAGCACGCGGCTGAACACACCGGGTTGCCGCTCTTTTCGTGGACCCAAGTTGAGGGCCTGCGCCGCGAGCTACCCGACACGGGCCAAACCCCCGACACCAGAACTCCCCAAAAGGCGCTGGCCTTCATCGAGCGTTCCAATCTCGAGGCGATCTTTCATCTGCGAGGGCTCGGGCCCTACCTGCATGAGCCGGCCGTCGTCGCTCTGATCAAGAGCATCCACAAAAAGTACTTTGGCCATCGAGGCGCGCTGGTGCTGTCCGGCCACGCCATGGACATGCCTCCGAGCATCGAGCACCTGTTCACGCCCATCGATCTGCATGCGCCGTCGCCCGAGGCGTATCACTCGTTCATCCAAGCGGTGTTGCGCGATGTCGCCAAGCGGCTCCCCGTCAAAGTCGAGCTCTCGAGCGCCGACGTCTCTCAATTGCTGACCGCGCTGCATGGACTCACCTTCTTCGAGGTTCGGAAGATCATCACGCAAGCCGTCATCGAGGACGGCGTGTTGGGGCGCGATGACATCGTGGGGGTGCTCGAAGCCAAGCGCCAGATCATCGAGCGGTCGGGCGTCCTCGAGTACTTCCCCCACGAGCACGACATGGGCGACGTGGCCGGCCTCGACGAGCTCAAGGGCTGGCTCCGGAAACGGCAGGCGGCGTTCGAAGACCCCAAGAGGGCCAAGGAGTACGGGCTCTCTCCCCCGAAGGGGTTGCTCTTGATCGGCGTCCAGGGATGCGGGAAGAGCTTGTGCGCCAAGGCCGTGGCGGCGGAGTGGAAGCTTCCTCTGATCCGACTCGACCCATCGAACCTATACAATCGCTACGTCGGCGAGAGCGAGAAAAATCTGAAGCGTGCGATCAAGCTCGCCGAGGCGATGGCGCCGGTGGTGCTGTGGATGGACGAGATCGAGAAGGCGCTCTCGCAAGAAGATGCCGAGGGCGGCCCCGCGCAGCGGATCTTCGGCACCTTCCTAGCCTGGCTTCAAGACAAGAAAGAGAGCGTGTTCGTCATCGCGACGGCGAACGACATCTCGAAGCTGCCTCCCGAGCTGATGCGCAAGGGCCGCTTCGACGAGATCTTTTTCGTCGACCTTCCGGGTGAGGCGGCGCGCAAGCGAATCTTGGAGATTCACCTGACGCGAAGGCACCGTGATGTGGCCAAGTTCGATCTCCTCCGGCTGGTCGATCTCACCGACGGATTCAGCGGGGCCGAGATCGAGCAAGCCGTCGTGTCGGCCCTCTACACGGCGTTCTCTCGTCAACAAGAGCTCACTACCGAGGCGATCGCCGAGGAGGTCGAGCTGACCAAACCGCTGTCGGTGACGATGGCCGAGCGGATCGACGCGCTCCGCGCTTGGGCCAAAGATCGCGCTGTTTTCGCAGGCTGACCGGTGTGGGCTAGCGTGCGCGCGGCGCCTGCCCTAGCTTCCGCGGCCTTAGCTCGGGAGGTCTTGGATGCGTCGACGATTGATTCTTGGTTGTGCTTTGCTTGTAGCGATCCTTGTCGGCTGCGGCAGCAGTGATAGCGGTGCCGGTGGAAGCGGCGGTGCCTCGGGAGACCGCGGTCTCGTGGTGCAAACCCGTTCGGGTCCCGTGGAGGGCTACGAGGACGACGGCGTGTTTTCGTATCGCGGCATTCCGTACGCGGCACCGCCAGTGGGTGACCTCCGTTGGAAGCCGCCCATCGATCCGGCATCGTGGACCGAGACGCTTCCCGTGACCGAGAAGGGCAACATCGGCCCTCAGCAAGCTTGCTTGGGGCTCCCCACTCCAGGCTGCCGCCCGGGCGAGGACTGCCTCTACATGAATATCGACACCCCGGTGGGGGGTGCCGAGTTGCCGGTGATGGTGTGGATCCACGGCGGCGGCTTCACAGTGGGTGAAGGCATCCAAGCCGACGGCGGCACCGTAGGTGATCTGGTTGCGCGGCAGACCGGCGCGGTCGTGGTCAGTATGAACTATCGGCTGGGGCAACTCGGGTTCCTGGCTCACTCCGAGCTGACTGCTGAGAGCCCTGACGGAGCGTCGGGCAACTATGGCTTGATGGATCAGACAGCCGCCTTGCAGTGGGTTCAGCAGAACATTGCAGAGTTCGGCGGCGACCCGGACAACGTCACGGTTTTCGGAGAGTCGGCAGGGGCATTCAGTGCGTGCAGCCACCTCGCGTCGGCGAAGAGCGCCGGGTTGTTCGCGAAGGCCATCCTACAGAGCGGATCCTGCGAACGGCCCTGGTCGACGCTTGCCGCCGCCGAATCCCAGGGAGATGCCTACGCCGAAGCTCTAGGTTGCGACGGGGAGAACGATGTGCTGGCCTGCATGCGCGCCAAGCCCTGGGCCGATGCTCTGGCAGCGTTGCCACAGGCTCCCAACTTCGGGATCACGCCCAGCGCAGAACCCGGCGGCAGCTGGGGCCCCATTCTCGATGGCTCGTTTTTCACCGAGCAGCCGACTGATTCGTTCA
>QMMB01000510.1 GCA_003647035.1 Deltaproteobacteria bacterium
ATCACGTCCGCACCAAAATCGCTGAACAACTTGGCGCAGAACGGAGCCGAAACCATCTGGCCGAAATCGATGACCTTGTACCCTTTGAGGGCCCCGCCGTTTACGTCTTTGCTTCCTTCGCCGTTGGACATTGTTTCGACCTCCGTGATTACACCGCGAAGGGGTTGGGAATGGTTACGTCGCTGTCACCGTCCAACACGTCTGCGGCGATGAGCTCCTCGAGATAGCGGGAATCCCACCAGTTGAGTTGCAACTGCTTGGCGCGGCGGAAGTAGAGCTGGATGTCATAGTCCAGGGTGAAGCCGTACCCTCCGTAAACCTGCTCTGCCATCGCGGTGGTGTCCCGAAACGCGTTGCAAGCGAACAGTTTGGCCATCGCGGGAAGCCGAGGGCTCGCGTTGCCCTCATCAAACGCCCAGGCTGCTTCCAGCACCAGGGTTTTCGCGCCGTCCAGAACCGCCACGGCATCCGACATGTAATGGGCCAACGCCTGAAAGGCGCCGATCGGTTTGTCGAACTGTTCCCTCTCTTTGGAATACTGCACGGTGATGTCCAGCGCCTGCTGCGCCCCACCGACGGCATACGCGGCCAACAGGGGTAGGCCTTCCAGCATGGTTTCCTTCCAGATCCTCCAGCCGGCGTGTGCCTCCCCAACCCGGTTATCGGCGGGAACCACCACGTCGGTGAAGGTCACTTTGTACTGGGTGTCCGATGCCATGGAGAGCTGCTGCTCGAGCTCCACACCCGGCGCGTCCCGGTCCACCAGCAGAAGGCCGAGCGCCTCCACGTCGTCTCCGGTCCGTACCAGCACGAGGAGCTTGTCGGCGGCCTGCCCGTAGAACACATGCCGTTTCACACCAGTCAGGCGGTAGCCCTCGGGCGCGACATCCGCCCGCATCTGCACCCCTTCCGGTCCGAATCCATTGTCCGGCTCCAGCCAGGCCGGGGTGATGATCGTGTCCCCCGCACCAAGATTCTCGAGCAGGGCGGATCTTTGTGCGTCCGTGCCGGCCTTGCTGATGGCCGTCACCGCCATGACGGCGCTTTCGAAAATGGGTCCCGATGCCAAGCCGCGACCCAACTCTTCGAAGATGACGGCGCAGTCGAGCAACGTCAGCCCCATGCCACCGTGTGCCTCGGGCAGGCGCATGGCGAGAAGGCCCGTGTCCTTGATCTTGTCCCAGAACGCCCCGGGAAGTCCCACGGGATCGTTTTCCATCTTCCGGACGTCGTCGGTGGTGCTGGAATCAGCACACAGGGTCTTGACCATGTCCCGGAGGGTTCTTTGCTCTTCGCTAAACTGCAGATCCATGAGAGGCGCCTCTTCTTCAAACTCGATGACTCGTTGAACTCTCTACGTGCTTGCCCACTTCAGGGCTTCCACTGATCACCCTTGCGCGTCCAGGGGTTGTCGTCTTTGTCCTTCGGGAGGGCGACACGGGCCGTGCAGCCGGTGGCCACCTTGCTATCGACCGACACGGCCAGATGAAGATCGACCCATGCGCAACCTACATCATCGATGATCACCTGCTTCACCTGTCCGCTGAGCACCATCGTGTCCCCCGGGAACACGGAAGCTTTCATCTGAAAGGTGATGCGCCCGAGACGCCCCATGGGTCCGGTCCAGTCGGTGATGTACCGTTCGAACCAGGCGGCGTTATTGGGAGTGTTGATGAAGATGTGCTTCATCCCATTGCGCCCGACCGCAAAATCCTTGTCATGGTGCATGGGCCGCCAGTCGCGGCTCGCAATGGCCCCCAGCACCACGGTGGACGCTGTGACATCAACGTGGAGCTCCGGCAGGTCCTGCCCTTCGCTCACCTGATCGATCGTCAGAATGTGTATGTCCGGCATCGCCACTACTCCGGCCTCCTGTACCCTAGGCAGGTATAGATATCGGTGCCGACATGGGCCCCGTGCTGGTTTGTCGTTTCCACTTCGATCACCCAGAAGCGGCCTTCCCCCAGCTTGGTCTTTTTGATGCCGCTGATGGACTTGATCGTTTGGCGCACCCTCAGGGTGTCCCCGATCCGAACAGGTTCGCCGAAAATGGTTTCGTTGCTCGTGACCACCGCTTCGGGCAGGTTCAGCAGTTCCTTGAGGTCGAAATGCGCCTGAAGGGCCTTGCGGTCGACGCTGGCCCCCGGCGCCCAGTAGTGCGGGCGGAACCAGACGGACAACATGGTGGGCGGAGCGATCTGTCCCCCCGTGATTGCCGCAGCCACCTCCTTGTCCCAGAAGAGCGGGTTGCCGTTTTCAACCGCGGCGCAGGTATTGTGGACGTACCCCATTTCGATATCGAACTCGGTCTGCTCGTCATAGAGAGGCACACCGATCAACGCCTGTACCGCTGCTGGGATTTCGTCTGTCATGCTTCTCTCGTCGGGTTCATTCCACGGCCCCGCAGCCCTTGAAGTGCGAGATTTCGTCCGAGCTGAAGCCCGCTGCCCCGAGGACTGCATCCACATCGGTTGCACCTGGGGGCCGTACCTGATGGGTGGGCTGAGCACGGTCCGCACCCGCTAGAACGGCGCTGAGTTGCTCGAAGTCGCCCTTGTCCGGGTGATGGGCAGTCGTAAAGGTCTTGCGCGCGCGCAGGTGATCATTCGCAACCACTTCCGGTATGGATAGTACCGGTGCGACGCAAGTGTTTTTCGTCGCGAGCAGCTCTGTCCACTCATCCCTCGTCCGGATTAGAAACTTCGCCTGGAAGGCAGCTTTCATTTCATCCTGCCGCGCCCGGTCAAATTGGGCCGCGTCGAATTCTTCCAACCCGAGAAGGCTGCATAGATTCCGGAAGAAATGCGGCTCGATTGCCCCCACTGAAATCGCCTTACCATCTTTGGATTTGTAGACAGCGTACCAGGCATAGCCCCCGGTCAGCACGGCTTCATTGGGGCGAGTCTCTTCCCCCGTCGCCAAGTA
>QMMB01000511.1 GCA_003647035.1 Deltaproteobacteria bacterium
AAGAGTGTAGGCGGTTGCTCCTCTGTCGGGTTTCCGTCGCCGTCGAGCAACTGGCACGCGCGAATCTCGTCGAAAGTCAACTCGCTCACGCAACCCGTGCAGTTGGTCGTGCGATCGAGTGTGTCGTCGTGCATGACAATCAGCTTGCCGTCTTGGGTGATCTCCACGTCGAGCTCGACACCATCGGCACCTTCGTCCATCGCCGCTACGAAGGAAGAAATGGAATTTTCGGGAAACGGATGGCCTCGTCGCGTTGGCCCGGTGCCACGGTGGCCGAGGTTGGCTGAGGGGCGGAGAAGGAGAATGCCCGCCCGCACCCTGTCCCTGGGCGCTCTCCCCATGCACAGGTTTCGTTCTGCCCACTCGACTTCGCAAGCCGTCTCGTCGCACGCGTTGTCGGTCGCGCAGGTATACCACGCGCGGTTTTCATCGGTGCAGACGATGGTGAGCGCCTCGGTGACCACGCGCTCGCAGCTCGACAGCTCGGAACACGCTTCGCAGTACGCGGTTGCCAGCGGGTCGATGGGTTCGTCGCCCGATGAGGAACTACAAGCCGCCGCCAACGCGATCACTCCAATACGCAGACCCCGAATCATGAACCCTCCGTCCACCATGGTTCGCGAGCGTAACCTATGATTGCGGAAGCGTCTCATTGATTTCGAGATCAGACACATGGGTGTACCAGGGTGCTCTCGAGCCAAAGAAAACGCTGCGTGTTGGCCTGACGCCTGGGTCGTCGTCGAGGCCGCCGGCACCGACGACGACAGCCTTTCCATTCCGTGTCAGCCAGGGCATCGCGGAGCCGCAGTCCGTGCAGAAGGCCGTGCTCCAGTATTTGGCGTTCGGAAGCTCGAATCGCTTGACCTTGTCTTCGCCGCGCTCCCAGGAGAACTGAGCGAGCGGAACGAGGATGTTGGCCGCATTGGACGATCCGGTCTTCTTTCGGCAGCGGCCGCAGTGACAGTACTGGAAACCGCGAAAAGGGCCCTCGATCCGAAAAGCCACGGCCCCGCACACGCAAGAACCTCGAATTCCTTCATCCATAGCTCCGTACGAGTACCGATGTGCCGCCCTTGTTGCAACCCTGTTTTGCTACAGACGACCTCTCCAAATTCGGCTAGGGTTAGCATCTTCACTGGAGGCATCGATGACCGAGACGTGGACGCTACCGGGACGAATCGCGCGATTGGCTGCCGAACGGCCAAACCGAAAGGCGCTGGTCGAGATGGGACCCGGCGGCGAGTGGGTTTCGACGACCTGGGGCGAGTATGGCCAAGCGGTGCGTGACCTCGCGAAGGGCCTGATTTCACTCGGCGTACAACCCGGAGACGGGGTCGCGCTCATCGGCAACAACCGTCGTGACTGGGTGATCTCCCAGATGGGCATTAGCGCCGCCGCCGCCGTCCCCGCACCGATCTACGCGACCAATACTGTCGACCAGGTTGCGTACATCGTCCAACACTGCCGCGCCAAGGTCGCGATTTGCGACAATCAAGTGCAGCTCGACAAGTATCTGGCGGCGCTCGATCGCGGGCTGATCGACATCGACCACATCGTTACGATGGATGCGATCGACAGCGAGCACGCGAAGGTCACCTCGCTCGCCGAAGTCATCGCCCGGGGCAGCGCGGAGCCCGATGCCGAGCTCGACAGGCGAACGGCGGCGGTCGCGCCTGATGATCTTGCGCTTCTCATCTATACGTCCGGCACGACCGGCGTCCCCAAAGGCGCAATGTGCACGCATCGCGGGATCGACGCGATGGGGCAGGCCTTCATCGACACGTATCCCCAGACTCTCGAGGTGGATCCGAACCGCTACGTGAGTTACTTGCCGTTGTGCCACGTGGCCGACCAGGTGTTCACCAATTTTCTCGGGTTGCGGGCGGCCACCGAGGTCTACTTCTGCGCCGACCTGACGAAGATCAAAGAGTATCTGGTGGCAGCGCGTCCGCACCTATTTTTCGCGGTCCCGCGCGTGTGGGAAAAATTCGAAGCGGCCCTCGGTGCCAACCTCCTCGCGGCCACCGGCGTCAAAGCAAGGCTTACGAGCTGGGCCCGGGACGTCGAGCTGCGGAGTGCCAAGCGTTCCATGGAAACCGGCACGGAAGTCGACACGTTTCAACGGCGACTAGCCAACAAGCTCGTGATCTCGAAAATCAAGGCTGCTATTGGCCTCGACGAGCTCGTGGGCGCGGGTTCGGGTGCGGCGCCTGCGTCGCTGTCTACGCTGGAGTTCTTCGCTTCGATTGGGCTCGTCATTCACGAGGGCTTCGGCATGACCGAGACCACCGGCATGGCCACGGCAAATCCTCTTGGACGGGCTCGGTTTGGAACCGTCGGGCAGGCGCTTCCAGGCGTGGAGATCCGCATCGCAGAGGACGGCGAGATCATGCTGCGCGGGCCGAACATGGTGTCTGGCTATCTGTACATGCCGGAGGAGACCGCGGAACTACTCGCGGAGGACGGCTGGATCCACACGGGGGACCTCGGGGCGCTCGACCAGGACGGGTTTCTCAGCATTACCGGGCGCAAGAAGGACCTTTTGATCACGGCTGGGGGCAAGAACGTCGCGCCCGCCGAGATGGAGAACCACCTTCAGGGCATTCCCGGCGTCGGCCAAGCCATCGTGGTGGGCGATCGCCAACCTTATCTCTGCGCGATCTTGGCTCTCGAAGAGGAAGCCGTCCCCGACCTGTGCAAGGCGGCTGGCGTGCCGGTGGCGTCGCTGGCCGAAATTGCTGCCGACGAGAAAGTCCACGCGTTTTTGGCGGATCGCGTCGAGTCGGACTGCAACAGCAACGTCGCCCGCTAGCAGACGATCAAGAAATTCGTGGTACTCCCCCACATGCTGAGCGTTGAAGGCGGTGAGCTCACGCCAACCATGAAGATCAAGCGCAACGTCATCA
>QMMB01000512.1 GCA_003647035.1 Deltaproteobacteria bacterium
ACGTGCTAGGCTCTGCGTTGCATGCGATCGATCGCAGAGGCCCTGGCTTCGATGTTGCCGCTGTTTTCTCCGTTGGGGGAGCAGGAGGTGCATCTGACCGAGTCGTCGAGGCGCTACGTGTCGCGCGACGTGACTGCGCGTTTCGACGCGCCGGCTTTCGATAACAGTGCAATGGATGGCTACGCGGTTCGCGCCAATGACGTCGCCTCCGCGACCGCCGCCTCCCCGGTCCGCCTTCCCGTTGAGGGAGAATCCCGTGCCGGTGGCCCCATCCCCGAACCTCTCGGGCCTGGGGCCGCTTGCCGTATCTTCACGGGCGCGCCGATGCCGAGAGGCGCCGATGCAGTCGTCATGCAGGAGGACACGGACCGTGATGGAGATGATGTAGCGATTCGGGAGGCCTCGCGCGCGGGCAAGCACGTTCGCGGTCAGGGTAGCGACGTATCGTCCGGCGCGGTGCTGCTTCAGGTGGGCGACCGTATTTGGCCCGGAGAGATTGGGATGCTCGTGAGCCAGAACATCGAACGCGTACACGTGTTTCGGCGACCCAAGGTTGCGATCCTCTCGACGGGCGACGAGCTTCGGTCGCTCGGCGAAGACCTCGGGCCAGGCATGATCATCAATTCGAACGTCTACGTCTTGAGCGAGATGATCCGCGCATTGGGGGCCATCCCCGTCGCTCTGCCCGCGTCGCCCGATACCTTGCCCGAGATTGAAGGGGCGCTCCGCAAGGCGCTCGAAGCCGATGTCGTCATCACGACGGGCGGGGTGTCCGTCGGGACCTACGACTTCGTGCACGAGGCATTCGAGAACGTGGGCATCGAGCCCGGGTTTTGGAAGGTCCGCATGAAGCCTGGCAAGCCCCTTTCGTTTGCCCAGTACGACGGTAAGCCCGTCATCGGGGTTCCTGGCAATCCCATCAGCGCGATGGTCGCCTTCGAGGTGCTCATCGCCCCATGCCTGCGAACGATGCTTGGCGACCCACGGCCGCACCCGCAGCCTGTGCTGGCTCGGCTGCGGGACTCGTATCGCCGCCGCCCAGGACGGATCGAGATCGCGCGCGCGGTCGCCACCCGTGAGGGCGATGAGATCGTCGTCGCCCTCCATCAGCTCCAGGGGTCGGGGTCTCTCCCATCGTTCGTGGGGGTCAACGCCCTGGTGGTTCTGCCGGCCGACAAGGCAGAGCTGGAGGCGGGCGAGAGGGTCGAGACGATCCTCTGGGGCCCCGGGTTGAGCGGGAGAAGCTCGTTTTTCGACGAGATGAGCTAAGCGGTTCTGCTATGATTTCAACTGTTTGTGTGTTGCCTTCTTGACTGTTGGATCGCGATCATTATGCTCGCGCTCCCTCAAAGGGGGTCACCAGTATGAACAAGACCGAGCTCAAGCGGTTTCGCACCGACCTGGAAGAGAAAAGAGACGCGGTAATTCGCCGCGCGCGCGAGACGATGGACCAGGATATGACCCTGGACGCCTCCGAGCTTCCTGACGAGATGGACTTGGCGTCGAGCGAATACATGCAGTCGTTCACCTTCCGCCTCCGCGGGCGAGAGCGCGTATTCCTGCAGAAAATCGAGAAGGCCATCAAGAAGCTCGACGAAGGCGTGTTCGGCGTCTGCGAGGACTGCGAAGAGCCTATCAGCGCCAAGCGTCTCGAAGCCCGCCCCGAAACCGAGTTCTGCATCCGCTGCAAAGAAGATCAAGAGCGGAACGAGCGCGACTTCGCGTAGGCAGCCGACCACCAGGACGGTAGCCTCTCGTCGGGCCGAGCAGTAGTATTGCTCTGATGCCGGACCAGTCCGAGATGGAGGTGCTGGTCGCAGCGCGTGACTGGAAAGCCGAGGGTCACGGTGTGGCCCTGGCTACTGTAGTCAAGACTTGGGGGTCTTCGCCTCGCCCAGCGGGGAGTCATCTCGTCGTACGAGACGATGGCTTCTTCTTGGGGTCGGTGTCAGGGGGCTGCGTCGAAGGCGCCGTCGTCGAAGATGCCCTTGGCGTCATGAAGACGGGTCTCTCCAAGGTTCTCGAATTCAGCGTAACGAACGAACGGGCATGGGAGGTGGGCCTCGCCTGTGGGGGCACCGTCCGCATCTTCGTGGAGCCGCTGCAGTGAAGCCCGCGACGCTCGAGATGGTGCTAGCGGAAATCGAGGCCAAGCGACCCGTCGTGTTGGTGACCAATCTCGAAACCGGCGGCCAACGTCTGCTCCACCCCGGTGATGGCGAGAGCGAGTCCGAATGCGCCGCTGTCGAGCGTGCCTTGCGCGTGAACGGCCCGGTCGGCTTGCCGATCGGCTCTCGCTCTCCTGCGGAGATCGCGGTCTCCGTGCTGGCCCAGGTCACCGAGACCCTACGAAAGCCCGCACCCTAGGCCTTAGCCCCTGCTAAAAGGGCACAGTCCCCTTTTTTAGTCGTGGCAGCAGTGGCCTTTGTCTTCGGTGCCGGTTGCTTCGGCGGCCTTCTCTTGGGGCGCCTCCGACGGGCGCTTGGTCGTCACCGCGATCGACTCGCGTTGAGCCGTGATCGCAGCGATGATGCTGACCGCGATCTCCTGAGGGGTCTTGGCACCAATATCGATGCCCGCGGGACCATCCACCCTAGCCCAGGCCTCTGGCGACACTCCCAGACGTTGCATTGAGCCTCCAAGAGACGAGAAGCGCCTGAGGCTCGCGACGACGCCGAGGTAGCCCGACCCCAGCTCGACGGAGCGCGCGACGGCGTCCTCATCGAATACACCGTGGGTCGCCACGACGATAGCGGCTTCGGCCGGGCGCTTGAGCGCATCATGGACCTCGCGGGTGCGGTTCGAGGTGAGCACGACCATCGGCAGATGAACCGCCTCAATCCTACCGATCTCGGGGATGGTGACCTGAAAGTTTTCAAGGAGCTCGAGC
>QMMB01000513.1 GCA_003647035.1 Deltaproteobacteria bacterium
CCTTCCACGTCACCGCATACCACTCCGAGGGTTTGGCAGTCGATATTCGCATCGCAGGGACGCGTGACGCGACGGCAGAACCGTTGATCGTCAGCGAGGACGCGACACGCAAACCCGTGCGGGCAATCGGAGCCCGTTTCGCAGGGGACCCGACGGTCCACGCACGCATTGCTCTCGCAGGCAAAGCCCGCAACGCAGTCGTTGGAATTGTCGCAACCGGGATCGATGCGCAGGCAGCGTCCAATACTCAGGTTGCACTCGTAAGCCGGATTGCTGCAGTCGTCGTTGTCTTGGCAGGCGCCGCCACCGGTGACGAAACAACGTGAGAAGTCGTCGCATCCCGTTGGGAGGCACACTTCGCCGGTCGCGCACGGGTTGTCCTCGTCGCACAGCGCATCCATGTCCGGGCAAGTGGGACAAAGGGTGCTGGTATTGCACCACGAGTTGCCGCCATCGGGGCCGCCACCATCCGGACCAGCGTCCGGGATGCTCCCGTCGATACCGCCGTCGTCTACGGAGCCGTCGCCCTCGTCGATGCCACCATCTAGATCAATGGCGGCGTCACGTCCCGCGTCGGGTGGGATCGTGGGAGCAGCGGTGTCACCACAGCCGGCCGCAGCTGCAGCAACCAGCAGAACGTAAGCAAAGAAGCGCATCATCCAAAAAGGCAGCCCCGCAACCCACGACAGGTCCCTCGGCCGCTCTACGAACCGGAGGATAGCGCCTCTGCCTCTTCATCGCACCCCGGCCACATCGCGGGAGCTTGACCACCCGCGACTCCGCCTCAAGGCTCAGGGCATGTCTTCCCTCGATGCGGCCTTGATCGCGATAGAGCGCGCGTGCGGGAGCGACTCGGTGATTCGAGATCCGAGCTTACTCGAAGGGTACGCCCAGGACGAAAGCGAGGCGGAGCCTTGTATGCCCGAGGCGGTGGTACGCGCGACGAGCACCGCTGACGTGTCGGCCGTGATGAAAGCGGCCTATGAGCACGAGATCCCGGTGACGCCGAGAGGCGGCGGCACGGGTCGCGTCGGTGGCGCGATTCCGGTGCCCGGCGGAATCGTACTGGCGTTCGAAAAGATGAACGCGATCGAGGGCATCGACAAGCAAGAGCTCACCACGCGCGTGCAGCCGGGGGTGATCCTAGGTGAGCTCAAGCGCGCCACGGAGGAAGAGCAACTCTTCTATCCGCCGGATCCGAACTCCGTGGATTCCTGCGCGATCGGCGGCAACCTGGCGGCCAATGCCGGGGGACCGCGCGCATTCAAGTATGGTGTTACGCGCGAGTACGCCATGGCGATGGATGTCGTCCTGGCAGATGGAACGGTCCTCAAGCTTGGGCATGAAACGAAGAAAGGCGTGACTGGCTACGACCTGACGGCACTGATGGTCGGCAGCGAGGGCACCCTCGGAATCGTGACAGAGGCTACGCTGCGATTGATTCCGAAGCCGGAAGCCACGGTGACGGCGCTCGCCTGTTTTTCCAGCCTGGACGAAGTCGCACCCGTCGTGTCGGCGCTGCTTGCGCAGGGCCAGCTTCCTGCATGCATCGAGCTGCTCGACGAGGAAGCCATTCGCATCGTGCGCCCGGAAGCTGGATTGACGATTCCAAACGAGACGAAGGCGATGCTCTTGATCGAGCTCGACGGCGAAGAAGCGAGCCTCGAGGCCGATCTCGAGCGAACGGGCAACGTCCTATATGACCTCGACGCGCTGGAGGTATTGGTCGCACAACACAGTGGGGAACGCGAGCGCCTTTGGGCATCGCGCCGCGAGCTCAGCCACAGCCTCAAGCGCCAGGCCAAGAACAAGCTCGCGGAAGACGTCGTGGTTCCTCGCACCAAGATAGCCGACCTCCTCCGCTACTGTGCCGAGCTGTCCGAACAGCACGAGCTGGTGATCCCGACCTACGGTCACGCCGGCGACGGCAATCTCCACGTGAACTTCCTGTGGAACGATCCCGACGAGAAGGCCCGTGTCGACACGGCGATCGAGGCGCTTTTTCGGCGCGTAATCGAGTTGCGCGGCACCCTGAGCGGCGAACACGGAATCGGCATCCTGAAGGCGCCCTATCTGCCGATGGAGCAGTCCCCCCAGCTGATCGCCCTACAAGAAAGGATCAAAGACGTCTTCGATCCCAAGCACATCCTCAACCCCGGCAAGATCTTCCCAGCAGACGCCAAACGCTTCCACGGGGCTTGCTAGAGAAACGCAACCGGGCCGCAACGGAGCGCGATGCACGGTCCCGCATGTTGACCTGGATGGTTCCGTATGGAGGGGCCTGCGTGTCCCCTATAGGAGCATGTTCGGTGGGGCTTCGAGTAGTGTCTTTAACGCTGCCATGAAGCTTGCGCCGGTGGCTCCGTCGATCACTCGGTGGTCGCAGCTCATCGTGAAGCGCATGCGCTTGCCCGGGACGATGGCGCCATCTTCGACGACGGGCTCGTCTCGGATGGTGCCCACCGCGAGGATCGCGCCTTCGGGGGGATTGATCACCGCGGTGAACTCTTCGATCCCAAACATCCCGAGGTTTGAAATCGAGAAGGTCCCGTTGGTCATCTCCTCGAGCTGCAGCTTCTTGTCCCGCGCGCGGGCCGCGAGATCGCGAACTTCTTCGGCGATCTGCATGACGCCCTTGCGATCCGCGTCGCGGATTACCGGCGTCATCAGGCCCTCGTCCACAGCTACCGCAACCGAGATGTCGACGACTTGATGGTAGTGAATCTCTTTGCCCATCCACGAGGAGTTGACCTCGGGGACGCGGCGAAGTGCGATCGCGGCCGCTTTGATGATCAGATCGTTCAGCGAAGCCTTCTTACCCGCCGCCTCGAGCTCCGCGTTCATCGCCTTGCGTGCATCGACGA